>SKVS01000077.1 GCA_007129335.1 Spirochaetaceae bacterium | reverse complement strand
GCCGGCAGTTAACCGGACCTGATGACCGGGTTCCTCATCACCTCGTGAACTTTAATACAACTGAACGGCTACCGAAAGGATGCTATTGGTTATATCAATTACTGAAACCAATAAGCATAGGTCAGGCCGTGGAGAAAACCCTTATGATCGATTTTGAAGAACTAAGAAAACCCCAACGAGCACTCCTGGTCGGAATCCAGGATGACACCACCACCCCTCAGCAGGCCCGGGACCATTTGGAAGAGCTTTCCCGCCTGGTCGATACCCTGGGAGCAGAAACCGCAGATACTATTATGGCCAGGGTTACCAAGGCCCAGCCGAAACTCTATGTGGGAACCGGCAAGGCCGAGGAAATTGTGCAGCTGGCCCAGGATCTGGAGGTGGATTTCATTGTCTTTGATGATGAACTGAGCCCCACCCACCAGCGCAACTGGGAGCGGCTGGCTAAGATCCCCGTGGTGGACCGGCAGCAAATTATTATTGACATATTCGCCCAACGGGCCCAGACCCGGGAAGCCAGGCTCCAGGTAGAGCTTGCCCAGCTGGAATACAGCCTGCCCCGACTGACCCGAGCCTGGACACACCTCAGCCGCCAGCGAGGGGGAGCCAAAGGAACCAGAGGCGAAGGTGAAACCCAGCTGGAAATGGACCGCCGGGCAACCGAAAAGAAAATTGCCCGCACCAAAGCAGAACTCCAGGTGGTAAAGAAGCAGCGGGCCACCCTGCGCAAAAGCCGGGAAGCGGTTCCGGTGCCTACTGCAGCCCTGGTGGGGTATACCAATGCGGGAAAATCCAGCCTGCTGGTGGCCCTTACCCAGGCGGACGTTTTGGTGGAAGATAAGCTGTTTGCTACCCTGGATCCCACAACCCGGCGGTACGACCTGGGTTCCGGAAGAACCATGCTGCTGACCGATACGGTTGGATTCATCCGCAAGCTGCCCCACGGCCTGGTAGATGCATTTCACTCAACTCTGGAAGAAACACTGCGGGCCGATGTGCTTATTCACCTGCTGGACGGGAGTAATCCTGAGGTTATTGACCACTTCACCACCACCATGGAGGTACTGAAAGAAATTGGAGCTCACGAAATTCCGGCAATTCTGGCGTTTAATAAGGTGGACTCCATGGACCAACAGACCCTGCAATTTTTGGAACAGCGGTTTCCTCAAGGGGTTTTCATCAGCGCAAAAACCGGACAGGGACTGGAACAGCTGGGAAAAAACCTGGTGAAATTCCTGGAAAATCTCATGGTTCAGGTTGATTTGAGACTGCCCTTTGCCCGGGAGGATCTGGTAGCCATGTGTCACAGAAACGGTTCGGTGGATGAAAAAATCTACGATGAACAGGGCATTCGCCTGAAGGCCCGGGTGCCGGGGAGGATTATTGAATCCCTGAAACCCTATGCTCTGGAGGGAAACCGGGAACCGGTTCCCGAAGCCCAGTAAATACGAGCTTCAGGGCATAAATGCTTCAGGGCAAACGCAGGGTGAATAATGAAAGTGTAAAATAAGTAAGCCCAGGAGAACTAGTTCGCTTATGACTATAGATTCAAAGTAATATGCGTTTGCCCTGATAAATGCTTGTAGAAACCGACAAAAAAATGCTGTATAGTTAGTGAGTACCGACACCATGACTGCCCGGAGGCCCCACCATGAAAATCCCTGTCAGAAAAACAATGACCCGGCTCATGCTCATGCTAATGGTTTTTCTGATGGCAGGGGCCCCGTTATTTGCTGAGTCCCGCACCTCACCGAACCTTCCCCAGGCTCAGGTACGGGACATTTCCAAGGGAATGGTCGTTTATGGGGCAATGCTTGCTGCCGCGGGTATAGCCTTCGGCTCGGTGGCGTTGGTTCAGAACACCATGGGCAATAACAACTGGGGGGAGTTTGGCAAACTGTCCCTCGGCTTTTCCCTGGGTGGATCGGTATTCATTTTGGCAGGGGTACTGACCACCACACCGTTTAGCCAAAAACCGGTTTTTCAAGAGTCCGATTTCTAGAAAAAGGCCTGATCAATGAGTCATCATAAAATTCATTCAACCCTTAATCCCCTGCCTCTCGGCCCGGGATCGGGAAAAATTCTCCTCTTTTCCCATGTGTACCCCAGCCCCGTGGGTCCAATTTATTTCCTGGTTACCCGAACCGGTGGGGTGTTCCGATCGGGATTCAGCGACAGGGTTTTTCAACAGGATCCACAGAAGTACACTATTGAACCGAACAAGTACGCCTGCGGGGAGGTTGCCTTTCAGCTGGATCAATACTTCCACAGCGATCGCAAAACCTTCGAGCTGGAACTGGTAACCGATTTGGGAACCCAGTTTCAGCAGGATGTGTGGAACCGGTTGTTAAAAATTGATTTCGGGCAAACCATGACATACGGCGAAATTGCTCAGAAAGTTGGCCGCAGATTTGCTGCCCGGGCCGTAGGAAATGCGGTCGGAAAAAATCCTCTGCCGATTTTTGTTCCCTGTCACCGGGTTCTTCCGGCCTCGGGGAAGGTGGGGAAATACAGTGCCGACGGTTTGAGCAGCGAACAGCAGGTTTCATTAAAACAGTCTCTTTTGAAGCTGGAGTGGAAAAGAGCAGGAAATGCACAGAAACTGAAGTAGCGCATCAAACCCTCAATGAGAAAAAACCCCTGATTCGCCCAGTGCCCTCCCTACTGCTCAAAGGCGGCAGGAAAAGCCTATCGGAACCAGTGCAACTGCGGCAGGGAAAAAAGCGGCGTGAAGCCTGATTAACTCATTCAGTCCAGTTCGTCTGCATCGATGTCCGCCGCCTGGGCAACCGCTGCAGCTTTTTGAGCGCTTTCCTCTTCGGACACCTCTGCCTGAACCCCTGAATCCCCAACGCCCCCTTTAGCGTACATTTGCAGGAGCTGAATGAGGTAGTAAATCCGCTTGTAGTCCTCGGACAGACGTTCTTTCAGGGGAACATCGGACATGTTGGCAAGCTCTTTCCAGTTTATAATGAGCTCGTGGTCTACCCGGTCATAATCCTCAATGAGGCTCTTAATTCCCTTACCGAAGCTAATGAGGGAATTGGCCGATTCGGACATAATCCGTTGGGCCCGGGAATTAATATCGGTAATCATGGTTTTGACGGGCTTGGTGGTGCTCTCATCCCGCTCCACTACCCGGCCGAGCATCCGTTTGAGTTTCGATCCTATCTCACCCTCATCAGCCAGGCTGTCATCGAAGGCCAGCAGCTGGTCGGAAAAGCCCAGCACCTGATAGTAGTAGTCGGACATTTGCTGGCTGAGAACATTGGTGGTCCACTTTCCCCGGACCAGCAGGAGGTCCTGAAGCTCCCGGATTTCCTTTTTGAAGAAGTCCAGCAAAAATGCCTTTAAATAGTTCATAGGAAGGGTGTGGGTGTAGGTCATGTTTATGCGCCGCCCGAAGCTTGAGCTGGCCCGGTCGGTATAGTTCTTGATTCGGGGCGCAACAGGTCCGCCGAACACCATTTCCACCAGTTTTTCGACCTTGGCCCCCCGTTTTTCTTCGGCTATCCGCTGCACCGCTGCCTCGGTTTGGTTTTTCAGCTTGGTAATATAACCCTCAACAATCCGGTGGTTGGGCATGTTGATTACGGGTTTCCAGTAGGGATCCTGGGACAGGTGGCGGATTATAAGTACAAAAATTTCTGCGTGAACCACATTTTTCAGCATGGTAAGGATCTTGTTCCAGGCCTGACGGTTTACCACCTCTACTCCCTTGTAGGTGGCAAGAATGTCGAAAACCGAATCCCAGTTAACATCCTTGTTAATGGGCATGGCGATTTCCAGAAAGTCTTTCAGGTCATCCAGGACGTATTCGCCGTTAATGGTCTCGAACCGGGGCGTTGCAGCCACATCCCCTTCGCTCAGGGTGGAGTCATATTTCTTCAGAGTAAAGTAGTAGTCGTAGCGGACAAAGTTCACAAACCGCATAATGTAGTTGTAGGTGCCGTTTATTTGTTTGACGGTAGTAGAATCGAATGCGGCAATGAAGGTCACCAAATCTTCTTTGAGCCTGTTTACCAGAAACTTCCCGTCCAGACTTTTAGCCTTTTCCCGGATTGCCGCTTCTGTAAAGCTGTCCTGCAGGGTTCGCTGTTCATCCGTGAGGTGGTGATCGATACAAATTTCTTTTAAAGCTTCGCTTTGATCGGCATTCATCAGAAGATTCGAAGCGCTTGCGGTTACCTTATAATTTTCATAAAAGAATTTCGCAAGCTGGGGCAGGGCCATTTCCCCTTTTGGTTTGTAAAATTTGAACCGGAGCTTGTTCAGATCCTTGCCAATCTGCTTCAAAAGGCGGCGTTTTTCCCGTTCCAAGTCAGCATTCGGCATAAAGATTCCGATGAGCCAGGAGAATATGTTGTTTTTTTCTTCTGTTGCCATAAGTCTATAACGTACGTCAATATAGGATACTTGTCAATTCTCATGAAAACCGCTTTACCCGGCTTGATTCACTTTACACCTTACCGTATGCTGTCGCCATTATGAATCCATTAGCACAACAACTGAACACAACCCTGGACACATCCGTGGTCGGAAGGGTTCTTTCTCAGGTGGGAAGAAGAATGTTCTTTCCCAAAGGCATTGTAGCCCAGGCTGCCGAAGCCTCGGCAAAGGCACACCGGTTCAACGCAACCGTAGGAATGGCGGTAGGCAAAGGCCAGCCCATTACCCTGCCCAGCCTGGAAAAACAACTCCCGAGCCTGAACACAAAAGAAGCGGTTGCCTATGCTCCAACAGGGGGATTTCCCGCCCTCCGGCAAGCCTGGGAGCAGCAAATCCTGCAAAAAAACCCCAGCCTGAAACAGGGGGACTTTACCCTGCCCATGGTCATCCCCGGCTTGACCGCAGGAATCTTCCACGCAGAAGAACTTTTTCTGGACCCGGGCGACGAAGTCCTCATTGCCGATATGTTCTGGGGCAACTACCGGCTTATTATAGAAGGCCGTCGGGAAGCAAAAATAAAGAGCTTTGCGTACTTCTCCCCGGACCGACGGTTCAATGTGGCTGGATTCGCCGAAGCACTGAAAGACGCCGCATCCCGCCTGAAAAAACTCATGGTCATATTGAATTTCCCCAATAATCCCTCGGGATACACCCCCACAAAGGACGATGCAGCCGCCATGGCCCGAATTTTAGGGGAAACTGCGGATGCCGGACTGGACCTGGTAGTGGTATGCGACGACGCGTACTTCGGCCTGTTCTTCGAAGAGGACTGCGAAACCGAAAGCCTGTTTGCAAAACTCGCCCAGGCTCATGAAAAAATTCTTGCAGTCAAGGTAGATGGAGCAACCAAGGAAGACCTGGTCTGGGGCTTCCGGGTTGGATTCATGACCTACGCCGCCAAGGGCCTGAGCCCGGATCAACACACCGCCCTGCTGCAAAAAACCATGGGCACCATCCGGTCCAGCGTCAGCTCCAGCCCCGGCATTAGCCAGAGCCTGTTACTGAAAACCATGAACAGCCCAACCTACCAGCAGGAAAAGGACGAATTCTTCCAGGTCATGAAGGAACGTTACCTGCGGGTAAAAACCTTACTGGAAGGCCCCGAAGCCCAGGCAGCCCGGGACATCCTGGTCCCCCTGCCCTTCAACTCGGGCTACTTCATGAGCTTTGCCTGCCAGGGAATAGATGCAGAACAACTCCGGTTGAACCTCCTGGATGAAGGCGTAGGAACCATTGCCATAGGCACCGAATACCTGCGCATAGCATTCTCCAGCATTGACTCCGAAGACATGGAACCCCTGTTCCAAACCATATTCCAGGCAGCCCGGAGGCTTGCTGGATGATAAGCCCTCCAGGAAGCAGGCCCCCTCATGCCAACCGGAACAAAGCCAGAGAAGGGAAAGGGCACCTGTTACTCCCCTTCTGTCTGGCACCGGTATGGGTATTCATCCTGATTAGTCTGCTTTCCTGCACAGCCAACGGCAGCGAATCCAGTGCCATAGTGGTAACCAACCTGCCGTACCTGAACGTTGCGGTTGAAAAATACAATAGCCTGGATCCGGATACACCGATTCAGTTACGCCCCAGCACCAACCCCGCCGGAGAACTGAACGGAGCAAACGGGCAGACCAGAGCGGCAGATGGCATTATTGCCAGGGGCATACCCTATCCGCAGATAACCGGATCCCTGGCATTTCTGGATAAAGTGCTGGCCCGCCTTCCCTGGCATGCCAGCCAATACCCCCCCTTCGGCCTGGTGTACGGAACCGAACAGCAGGAACCTCTGGGCATCCCCCTGGCGGTTGATTATCCTGTGGTGGTATTCCAGTTCAGCAATGCAAATCCTCCAAGAACCGCAGAAGGGCTGTCCCGCCTGGAAAGCATGAGCATGGAAGTGACCCAGCTGCGTACCCTGGCAGCAGCCCACAACCGCCTTGCTGGAGGAGCATATAATAGACTGGGATTCGATCCCCGGTGGGACGATGCCTTTCTTATGGGTGTTATGCGCCTGACCGGCACAGCATTTACCGCCGCGCCGGAAACCGAAGCTCGCCTTACCTGGGATCCCCAGGGGCTGGAGCAGGCCCTGGAACTATTCCGAAACTGGCACGGTGAAGGGGGGCCGACAAACGAGCAGGTTACCACCTTTGACCAGCGGTTCGGATACGACCCCTGGTTTCAAATGATTCGGGACAACCGGGTAGGTTACCGGGTCATGGGTTTTTCCGAGTTTCTCAAGCTGGACGACCGGTTCCGAAGAGATCTCCAGTTCCGGTGGCTGGCCATAGACGGGGTTATTCCGGTTATGGAACTGCCGGTGTACGGGGTAATCTCGGGGAACTCCAGGGTTTCCACCGGTACCGAACAATTCCTGTCGTGGCTTGTCTCCCCCGAGGGGGTGTTCAGTGTTATGCACGCCTGGGGTCAGACAGGGCTTCCGGGCAATCATTTCCTGGGTGGTTTGCCCGTTACCCCCCTGAATAATGCCTGGCACCAGGAGTTTTTTCCCGGCACTCCCATGCCGGAATTGTTTAATGTTCGATTTCCCGAGGCCCATCCCGCTCAGTGGGACAGAATTCAGCAGGAAGTTTTGTTGCCCTGGGTCAGGGAGCACAGTAGAATGGAGGCTGGTTCTCCGGTGGATCACGGAAGTCTCCTGAGAGCCCTGGAATCCTGGCAAAGACTACATCGTTTTGAGTAATGAGTGTACAGAAGCTTGTAAAAACGGGAAAAACACCCCCATCCATGGTGGGGATGGGCTTATTGCACCCCGAAATATGGTGTGTTTTACAAGCTTCTGTACACTCTCCAAGGACAACCCATGAGCTATAGAGATATTGGAGATCGCTGCAGTAAAATCCACAAAACCCTGGAAACCCTGGGCCCCTCGCTATTTTTATGGGCCGACCGGGAAAGAATTACCGCACCCCTTCAGCGGACAATCGACCGGTACCTAACCCGGTTGAATAATCCGGATGATCAATGGGCAACCGAGGTGCTGTACACCATGTCAGCCCTGCGGGTAATGGGAAATGCCAAGGTGGCCAAACGGTTTTTGAAGGCCGAGGATGAACTGCCCGCACGGTTCACCGGAGACGAACTGCAGTTGGTGAACAATGTACTGTACCACAGCCCCTGGGATTTCGGCATGTTCTGGATCCTTGAACAAAAGGCAGAAGGCCTGTTCCTCGCAGAAGAAGTTGGAACAAGGCGAAATGTGCTCCTGTACAATCCTGAACTGCTATTAGCCCTGGAGCAGGACAAGGAACTGGTTGCGGGTGTCATTGTTCCCAGCGGTCCCAACTCCGGGAATAGAACCAGCTCCCCCAAAGGGACAGGGGACCTCTCTCTTTCCCCAAGAGATATCCAAATTGAAACCGAAATCGAACCGGATCAAACCACTCACGAGCTACCGGTGTACACCCTGTTCGACAGTTTTACCGCCTTTAATACTTTTTTGCAGGACGACCCCCTCCAGTTGCTTCATTTTTTTGCCAAGCATAAGCTGTCCGATCCCCCTACAAGACAGCAGGTCCAAACCATCATGAACGCAAATGCCCCAGGACTCATGCTTCTGGGCATATTCGGAGATCGGGATGATTTCCTGGAAGACGATGAGGTCATGGCCCGAATTGCCGGCGCGATGGTAAAACTTCCCCAACCTGGTCTGGAGGCCCCGGTCCTCAGCGAACTGGAGAAGCATTTGTTTCGCCGGAACCATGAACAATGGTCTTTGTTCGAGGGCATGTACGGCGAGGAGAGCCTGCACATACTGTATTTGGCATCGAACCGAACCCTGTATTTGCGGGCCACCGGACAGGATGCCCGGGAAGCATACAAGACCCTGCGCAATATTATAGCTGAATGTATCAGCGAAGGCTGCGAGGACAGCACCAAGGGGGCCGAGCTTCTGGGAGCTATGCCGGTGAATCCGCCAATGGATATTGGAATGGTATGTGGGTTTGCGGCCCGGGATGTGTTCGGGCTGGATCTGCTGTCTCCCCCTGAGCGGGTTCTGCAGTACTTCGATTTACCATGGTAATGGCCCCAAGTGTGGACATTTCTTTTGGCCAAATTCCGCCATAGGCACCTTGTTCCCCTTGAGCAACTTGTTTCATAATAAAATCAAAAATCCAGGAGGATGTATGCACACCATTACACTGCCAATTCTGGGCACCAACCAAACCTACCGGATTCAACCGGAAAAGGTCATAGCCATAGGACTAAATTACCGGGATCATGTAAAGGAAAGCCTGACCTTCGGAGACAAGGGCCTGGATGAACCACCCGAACCGGTACTGTTTTGCAAAACGAATAATGTACTCATTGGACCGGGAGATGAAATTATTATTCCCGACTACCTGGGGGAGTACCATCCGAAACCCCGCACCGACTACGAAGCAGAACTGGCCATCATTATTGGCAAGCAGGCAAAATCCATAAGCCAGGAAGAAGCCATGGACTACGTACTGGGCTATACATGCTTTAACGATGTAAGCCAGCGAAACATTCAAAAAAGCGACCCCTCTGGCTGGTTTCGGGGAAAAAGTCTGGACACCTTCGGACCTATTGGACCAGCGGTGGCAACTCCGCAGTACTTGGCAGGGCTCGGATTGGATCCCCAGAATCTGGACATTCGCTGCAGGCTGAATGGCAAGGTGGTGCAGGAATCCAATACACAGCACATGATTTTTCCCCTGACCAGGCTGATTAGTTTTGTCAGCCGGCACATGACCCTGGAACCAGGAGACGTTATTGCAACCGGTACTCCCAGCGGTATAGGGGCTATGGTTCCGGGAGATCGGGTTGAAATTGAGGTTCAAGGTATTGGGGTACTGGAGAATCCTGTGGGAGGCACGAGCTACCTCTGAGTATTATAATTATACAAAGAATACCCTTGCCCTCTGTTGCAAGCCCTGGTATACGTTCGAATAATTTCCAAACGGGGAGAAACCCGCTCATTTTTTTGCGAGGAGTTACTATGAACACAAAAAGGATTGTGCTCATTGTGGGATTATTGGGTCTGGTGATTTTCCAGGCAGCCGCTATTGGTATAGTGGACATTGGAGTGCGGACACCCGTTCTTCAGACCGGTGCATTCCTGGAGGATGCATCATTCGATAACGGTGGTGAACCCCCAAGGATTTTTCCGGTACCCTTCCTTACCCTTGGAGGACGCAGCGATTTGGGGAACCTGAAGCTGGGTTACGGCGCTCGGCTGTTCGGAGTAGTGGTGGTAAACTTTGCCTACCCCCTGGTATGGATCGATGCTGAACCTGTTGACCGGTTCGAGGTTCAGGCCGGCCTGGGCGGCGGGGCGTTTGGGGTTTTCGGTTTCGTGCCGGATTTTAATTTTGCTTTTTTCAGTCCTACGGTTATTCCGGAACTCAGCGGGTATTACCGCTTGGGTAACTACTTTCGCATTGGGGGCGGGGCTAAGGGTATTGTGACTTTTGAACAGGACAGGGTCAGCAATTACCTGCTGTATGTTGAGGTTAAGGCCAGAGTCCCGTTTTAAGTGCACCAAAGCTTGTAAAACACACCACGGATGGGGGTTAATTTTAGATACCACCGCCATGGACAGTGTACTTTAACTGTTTTTCACAAGGTTCTGTACACTAAGTAAGTTTTGCGCACAATATTTCCCAGGAGCTCAATCAGATCCAAAGTTTTTTCGGTATATAAGTAAATGGAAAAAACAAGTATACCAACCAACCCCTATGCCGTCGGGTTTTCTGAAAATTTCCAGAAAACAAAGCAAATTGCCAACATTCGTCACTGTCCCAACCCCGAATGCACCTACTTTCATGACCCTGTACAAAAGGATCCCTGGTACAAACCCCACGGATCCTACACAACCAAAGCCTTC
>SKVS01000392.1 GCA_007129335.1 Spirochaetaceae bacterium | reverse complement strand
CCTGCTTCCCAGCCCAGAATATTACATGAAACAATTGTTGGCCCAGGGATGGGGAAATATGTACTCCCTGGGACCCTGTTTCCGGAACAGGGAGAGTTTTTCCTCCCAACATAATCCGGAATTTACTATGCTTGAGTATTACACAATTCAGGCAAATTACTTAGACACCCTGGAGCTTACCCGGGAACTTCTTGCAAATATTCCTTTGAATCCCCGGATTCCCGAAGCCCGAATACTCCACAAACCTGTGAGAACCTTGACTATGGAACAGGCTTTTCAGGAACTTGCCGGACTATCCCTTGAACCAGCGGCTGCTCCCCCAGATACACCCGAAGGGAACAAATGGGCCCTGGAAGAAATCCGCAGCCTTGCTGCGTCCAAGGGTATTGAGTTCACTGACGATGAACCCTGGGAAGACACCTTCCACAGACTCTTTCTTACCCTGGTTGAACCGAACCTTCCCTTCGACCAACCCCTGGCCCTGCTCGATTATCCCTGGAGGGTAAGGACCACTGCCTGTAGAAAGAATAGCAGCCCCTGGGCAGAACGATGGGAGCTCTATGTTCAGGGACTGGAAATAGCCAACGTTTATACAGAAGAACAAGATCCACTGCTATGCTCCCTCTTCCTCGAGGAGGAAACCCGGGCAATGGAAGCCCAGGGACTCAGGGTAAAACCCGATTCCCGTTACCCCGACATAGCAGCTAACCTGCCTCCCTGTTCAGGTGCTGCCCTGGGAGTGGATAGGCTGGTTATGGTGGCAGCGGGAGCAAGGACAATACAGGAAGCCCGGTTGTTCTGTCTAAGGAACCTAAGAGCATGATCCAGTTTTTTTTCCTACTATCGAATTGCAGTGTAACTCATTCCTGGAGTAGAATGTTTCCATGAAGAACATGAAAACAGAACAACTGGAATTACCCGAAGATGAACTGCTCCAACCCAGCCCAGAACCCGAACGGGGCACCATTATTCCCCTTCGCCTCCCTACCCGTCATAATCCAAAACTACAGAAACTCATTGATATTATAAACCAGGACCAGGAAGTGTTTGCCCTGTGGGAATGTGCAAATATTAACGCAGTAGACCGCCTTGGTATGAGTGACCATGGACCAATTCATGTGCGCATTGTCGCAAATATTGCACTACGAATTCACCGCCTCCTGGTAGGTTCGGGGGTAAAACCAAGCGTGGTACAGGATCATGGCATGGACCAAAAAGACGCAGAAGTTGTTACGGTGCTTGCTGCCCTGACCCATGATCTTGGAATGTCGATCCATAGAATAGACCATGAGCAATTCAGCCTCTTTGTTGCTCAGGACCTCATAAAAAAATGGCTGAGTCAGGTTTACGACCTTCGGGAGGCAACCATTCTCAGGTCGGAAATACTCCATGCCATTATTTCCCACCGATCCGGTGGCAGTCCCCTGACCCTCGAGGGGGGAATTGTAAGGGTTGCCGATGCCCTTGATATGTCTAAGGGAAGAAGTCGAATTCCCTTTGAAGCCGGACAAATAAACATCCACAGCCTCAGTGCTGCCGCGGTTGACCGGGTTGACATTACCGCAGGGAAAGTAAAACCTATACATATAGCTATTACCATGAGCAACTCTGCGGGTATTTTTCAGGTGGATGAGCTTTTGCGAGAAAAACTCAAAGGTTCAGGTCTGGAGCCTTACCTGGAAGTTGAAGCAATGATTGAAGGAGAATCGGAAAAGAAACTGGTTCATTTATTGCGCATGTAAGGGGTCCCCAAACCCTGTTCCTAAGATTAAATGGAGAGACAGATTTCCGTACTGATTATATTTAAAACAAGAAAGAATTGTGAGGAGCAATTATGAAAAGAATTTTATGTGTGGATGACGATGCAGTTACCTTGATGCTCTTGAACAAGATTTTTGAAGGAGCTGGCTATTCGGTAGAAAGCACCACCCAGCCCCTGAATGCTCAACAATTTCTGGAAGAAAAATCCTTTGATATTGTGGTTTCCGATTATTTCATGCCCGAACTCAACGGAGACATGCTCTTGAAGGATGCCCGGCGAAAAGGCATAACCGTACCCTTCGTCTTTCTTACGGCTAACTCGGATATTCAGGTTGCCACCGACCTGGTAAAAATTGGAGCAGAAGACTACATTGTAAAACCCTTCAACAATGAAGACGTGTTGTATCGGGTAAAAAAAGCTCTGGATAACGTGGAACAACGGCGTACCCTGAAGAAACTTCAGGAAGAAAACCAATTATACGAACGGGAAAATCAGAAACTGGTAAATTGGCGGGTTATGTACGGTTCCAAGCGAATCCGTCAAATGGAACAAATGATTCACCTCCTTTCCCGGAACATAAACCAGACCGGGGGATTTATGTGGGTAGACATTCTGAAAGACAGCATGGAACCCATGGGTGACGGATATGTAAAATTAAACTCCGATATAGCCAACATGGTATTAACCGCCGGGCAGGGTCAGCAAAAGGTATTCGAATACCTGAACTTCATCGGTACACTGGAAAATCTTGAAATGACCCTGGAGGTATACAAACCCGAGCTCTTTTTTCAGGGAATTACAACCTATATTACCAACGAACTCGTTCCCCTTGCCAAAGAATACAATCGAGTCCTCATTGCTGATACCATGGAGCTTTCCAAGAAGAAAAACCTGAAAGGTGACCTTTCCT
>SKVS01000101.1 GCA_007129335.1 Spirochaetaceae bacterium | reverse complement strand
TCATCGGCCACCCCCTTCATGAGGTAGTAACTCTCGATATACCGGGCCTCTTCCAAAGCATTCAGGGCCAGGCGTTTTTGAAAAAACCGTTCCCGAGCCTGAATATCTCCTCCGGAAAGTTCAATAGCCTGAATTCTTCTTCGGGCTTCTTGGCGAATAGCAAGGGCCCGGGGTTCAGATTGCATACCACTAATCAAGAGAGCCTGATCAGCGTAAAACACGGCAGAAAAATAATCTTCACCTGCCAGAAATTCCTGGGCCCGGGTGAGCAGCTGGCCGAATGTCTGGTTGAGAACCAGTCTGGACTGAGGAGATTGGACCTGGTGAACCTGGGATGGAGGAAGGAGCACAACCCTCTGATAGATCCGGTTCCTCACCTGGGCAACCTCTGGATGTCTGGGAGATAGAGCAAATGCGCTGTCAATTCTAGGCATTGCAGCTAACACATCGCCCCTTCGTTCCAGTTCTTGTGCATAGGCAAGCTGATCCCGTACATACCGGCTCTGATACATGGCATTATTCTGCTGTTGAACCGCAATGGGATGAAAAATGAATCCCACCAAAGCCATTACCAGGAGCCAAGTCATTGCAGTAAAAAGAGTTCTGGAAAAGTCGGGAATCCGTTCAGGCTCCAGGCTGTTGGTGTTCAAACTTCGGGTTTCCCCGAACATACTGGGCAGGAGACTGAAACGGAGCACCACAACCCAACCGAGCACAACAGGCCAGGTCTCAAAGATTGTCTTGAGGGTACCAAATCCAGCCCAGGGTATAATAAAATCTGCAACCAGTACACCAGGGACAGCAAATCCATGGAGAACAAGAATGAGTATGGAAGCAATGGTCTGAGAAATGAAGAGCAGTACAAGAAATGAATTATTCCGCATAGGTGTTCCCGCCATCCATGAGGGGTTCCGGCTTTTGCCTGGAAGATTTCACCTTCCTGCCCCGGGCTTGTTTAGTATTTTTTGGTTTTTGAATCGATTTGGTTCTGGGATACAGGAAACCTCCTATCCCAGCCATAATCAAACCCAAAAGGCCCAGGACACCGGGACCGATATATCCCAAAGATCGGGTCTGAACAAACATTGAAGCAAAATCCATCATTTCTACCGACAGGAGGAACTGAAACAAGCTAATGCCCCCTATTCCTATTGCGAGTCCTGAAATAGGACCTAGTAATGGCCAAACCCCTCCTTTCTGGAACAATCCCGAACCTGCAAGGAAGAAGCTGAGGGAGGCTGCCATAACAAACAACCGTATGGAAAGATGCTGGCCGTAGAAAGAGAAAAGAGATCCTGCCTGGGTAACTCCTCTCGATACGAGAGACAGTACGGGATGAACAGCAAGGCTCCCTCGAACAGTAGTATCGAATGTGGTTACAGGAATCCTGCGAACCCTTCCTCCAAGGGTATCCAGGGCCCGCCCGACTCCAAACTGATCAGAACTGAGTGAATCAGCAGTCAGAGCCATCAGAAGCTCCTGATCTCCGGGAGAATACAAAACCTGCCGGTCGAATCGTCCATCTTCCAGAGGGAGAAATGTTCGGGAGTACACATTGGTAATCATAAGCGGCTGTACTTCATTGGCCCGTAAGACCATAAAATCATTCCGATGGATCTCATTCGGTGATATACCGTGACCAAGAGCTAATTCATTTCCTCTAGGATTTACCGGTCCACTCATCTTTTCAAAAATACCAAGACTGTAACTCCCAAATGCAATCACGAGGGTAGAAACCAGCAGTAGAATCAAGCCATGGGAAAAAAAAGACAGGTTTTTTCGCCTGATTAGGTAAAAACAGGAAATCCACGATAGAAGTACCCCTGCAACAAAAGCTCCTGGAAGAATCTGAATGCTGTACTGGAATACCTGCCCGGGGATTTGACTAACTCCGGGAGAAGATGCGAGAAACTGGACAGCACCTACCCCAATACCCAAAAGGGTAAAACCCAAACTGAGGACTAAGAAAATCAGGGGAAGCAGGATGAAATATTTCACAAGATAAATCGTAGCACGGTCGCGATCAATAAGCAATTCTCATTATCCCAGGGCAATGGCATATGGCAAAGTTGTTCGGAGAAACGTCCCATTTAGGGCTCAGGTGTGGGGGTTTATCCATCCTCATTGCGCTGTTTTGTCAAGTTCGATCGCTCTATGCTTTTGCCTTGCTCATTGTCCCCGGAAATTGTTTGAATATTTCATTTCCTTTGGGGTACAGTACCTTATATGCTAGAAATGACCCAATCAACAGCAAGTAACTTCCAAAACCTCGTAGCACCCTATACCCAGAGACTGTATAGGGCAATTTACCTCATTGTTCGGAATGAACAGGACGCCGCCGATCTCTACCAGGACACCCTGATGCGGGCTTATCAGAACATCCATAGGTATGATCCATCCCAGCCCCTGTACCCCTGGCTCTTAACAATTGGCCGAAACATAAGCAGAAATCATTTCCGTCGAAAAGATACCCAAACGACCCAAATTCCCGAGGAAATGGAAATACCCAGTCACTACAGAAACCCGGAAGAACACCTTGTATTGACTGAAGAGTCCGAACACCTCATGCACTGTATCGCATCATTAAAAACCGAATATCGGGAAATCCTGGAATTGAAACACTTCCAAGAATGCTCCTACCAGGAAATTGCCCAAATTCTAGACATTCCAATA
>SKVS01000366.1 GCA_007129335.1 Spirochaetaceae bacterium | reverse complement strand
GGCTCTTTTTGCCCGGGTTGGGGGTGGAATATTCACCAAGGCTGCTGACGTTGGTGCTGACCTGGTAGGTAAGGTTGAAGCAGGAATTCCCGAAGATGATCACCGAAACCCTGCAACCATTGCAGATAATGTAGGTGACAATGTTGGAGACGTAGCAGGTATGGGAGCCGACCTTTTTGAAAGTTATGTCGGTTCGGTTGTTGGGGCAATGATCCTGGGTGCGGGAGTGGGAGCTACCGAAGATCTTCGGTTCAAGCTCGCTGTTTTTCCCCTGATTATTGCAGGGCTTGGTGTCCTGGCCAGTATTATCGGTATCCGTTTTGTAAAAATCAAAAAAGGAAAGAGCCCCCAGGTAGCCTTGAATACCGGTACCTTCACCGCTGCTGCCATAGCATCTGTTTTCACCTTTCTTGCAGCTTATACATTTCTTGGGAATGCTACCTTCGATGCAGGAAATGCTGGAGCACAGGTAGGTTGGCTTCCAGTCTTTATTTCATCCCTGTTAGGAATGATTGCTGGAATTAGCCTGGGATTATTAACCGAATACTTCACAGGAACCAATACCCGGCCAGTAAACTCAATTGTTAAGGCCTGTGAGACCGGTGCAGCTACTACCCTCATTACGGGTATGGGTGTTGGTATGCTTTCAGCCTTCCCTCCAGTCCTGGTTATTATTGTAGCAATCCTTGCGGGAAATGCCCTTGCCGGACTCTACGGAATCGCTATTGCGGCTTTGGGTATGCTTATGACCTTAGGAATTCAGCTTGCGGTGGATGCATACGGACCCATAGCAGATAACGCCGGAGGACTTGCAGAAATGAGCGAATTTCCCCCAGAGGTTCGGGAAATTACCGATGAGCTTGATGCGGTTGGAAATACCACGGCAGCCATCGGTAAGGGATTTGCCATTGGTTCTGCAGCCCTGACCAGTATTATTCTGTTTACCGCTTTCCGAAACCAGGTTGGTGTTCTTTCCATTGATTTATTCGACACCATGGTCTTGTCGGGAATTCTCCTTGGAGCAGTTATACCCTATTTGTTTAGCAGTATGGCAATGAATGCAATTGGAGATGCCGCTTTTGCTATGATCGAGGAAGTAAGGCGACAATTCCGGGAAAGACCGGGTATTCTTGAAGAAACAGAAGAACCTGATTATAAGAAATGTGTTGAAATCTCCACATCCAGCGCTTTGAAAAAAATGATGCTTCCCGGTCTTATTGCAGCCTTTACTCCCGTAATTGTTGGTTTTACCGGGGGTATTGCCATGCTTACCGGACTTCTTATTGGGGTAACCTCCAGTGGCGTTGTTCTTGCGATCTTCATGTCTAACTCTGGGGGCGCTTGGGATAATGCTAAAAAAATGATCGAAGGCGGAATCGGGGGTGGCAAAGGAAGTCCAAGCCACAAAGCAGCGGTTGTAGGAGACACGGTTGGTGATCCCTTCAAGGATACTGCGGGTCCGAGTTTGAACATTCTCATAAAACTCATGGCTGTGGTTTCCCTGGTAATCGCACCTATGTTAAAATCTTTTTGGGGGTAAGCTATGACTTATAATACACATTTGTACATGACCTTGTATCCGAACAATGCGCTCATCGCCAGCCATTTGTCGCCCGAAATGTTTGGAAAACACTACACCAGCGGTTCAAGCCGTCACTACAGCGGGAAGGTTATATTTGCTGAAATCGATGCAGATTATCGGAATGACTATTTTCCCCTGGATACCGTTCTTCAGGATCTAAAACCCCATGAAGACGGTCGTCCAAAATCCACAAAATTTGTTTCCAGTTACCGGGTACTGGAACACGTGGATGTAGAAGCAATAAAAATGCTCTATTTGGTAACCGAGGAAGGGAATTCCCTTCCCCTTGAATCAGCTATTCACGATGCGGATCACGAAAAAAATAAAATCAGACTCTATGCTGAAATTTGTCCTATGCGAATGATGGCCCTCTCAGAATACGATTTCCCTGCATTTGGTGATTACATTACCAGTCCTGATTTGACCAAGAGCGCTCCGGCTCAGTTTTATACCCAGTTGGAAGTGGACTTGCCCGAATTTGTCGAGGATTTTGAACGAAACCCTTTCCGGCCAAGCCCTATCCGAAACATTCACCCTTCCACCTTGAGAGATGCGTACTACGAGTTATTGAAATACCCCAGCAAGCATACCAAGGGAATAGCCCTGGACAGTAATCTAGGTGAGTTCAGTTTCAAAATCATTCGCCATGGATTCATGTTCGCCAGCAAAAAGGGAAACAAATTTTTCCCCATGAAAGACCATTCAGATATTGAAAAGAATTACTATAAATTCTGGAAGTCGATGTAGTTTCTTCTAAATTGGCATTTCCGAAATTCTTATCTGAGTCTACTGCCCGGAGTCATTCCCGGGCAGTTGTTTTTTACGCGAGACCTACGTATATGAAGGCATGGTCATTTGGCCAGAAGATTTGATTGACAGAAGGCAAGAGATCAGGCTATTTTGCAGTAACTACACGGGATGTAGCGCAGTGGCTAGCGCGCCTCGTTCGGGACGAGGAGGCCGCGGGTTCGAGTCCCGCCATCCCGATTACAACAAAATCCATGGCCCTATCCTCACCAGGGCAAACGCAGGGAAATGAAAGCTACTGAGAGACTATGGATTCAAACCAATAACTCGACAATTGTCGAGTTATT
>SKVS01000300.1 GCA_007129335.1 Spirochaetaceae bacterium | reverse complement strand
TTAGTACTTCACCCAAATACTACTCTTTTGTATGGATCAAACCGAGGACACAACTCCTTAACCTGTTTTGTAGTTCACCCAAAATCCGGGCACCTAACACTTGTCGACCACTATGATAGTGGGGGAAAAACTCCCCGTCATTTCTGTTTCTCCCCGGATGGAAAACACTGTCTGGTTGCAAACCAGGACTCCGATTCAATTATCAGCTTATCCTGTAACGATCAAACCGGAGAACTCAAACCTACAGGAAACAGTTATACTGCTGACAAACCATCCTGTGTTATATACCTGGATGCAAGGAGCAAGGTATGAACGAAAATTTAACGGAAAATAAACGGACCAGCGAACGCAGAAGAATATTCTATTATCTGGAAGTTGAGGATACCCAAACGAAAAAGCCACTGGGCAGAATCGGTGATGTATCGGCTAATGGGATCATGCTCCTCACCTCCCAGGCATTGCCTCTCAATACCAAGTATTCAATCGGTATAACAATTCCCGATTCACCCGAATTAAAGAGCCATTTCCCTTCACTCCCTCAGGATCGGGTTGTAAAAATGTCAGTGATAACCAGGTGGAAAAAAGCTGATCATAATCCCTCGATAACTTGTATTGGGTGTCAGGTAGTCGATGATGAAACAAACAAACAGGAAGTAAGCTCAGAAGCCAGTAGGGTTTTCGAGCAGTTGATTCAGTACTATGGCTTCAGCGACGGGTATAAGCAGTTCAGACAACTCTATCCGGTCTAGAGTTTTCATTCTGTTCTTAACAAGTCCACAAACCTTACTTAAAGTCCAAGACAACCGAACCATCCCATTCCTTTCCCGGATCTTTGTTACTAAAATTCATGCACCGCTGGATATACATGCCAGCTAAAAAATCCTCAGGGTTTCGGTCGAGCACCTTCTGAAAGTACTCGATCGCAGTAGTCCAACTTCGCATTCGATATAGCTGCAATCCTTTCCGATAAGCTTCGGCAGCCTCATCATCCAATGGATCATCCAATAAGGTTTCCGGTGAATAGAGCACCGTGGACTGCTCCTTGCCCTTGACCTTAACAGTATCCACCTCCCGGATTGGGACAAAATCTTCCACCTTTTCAGCCACTGTCTGGGAAAGGATTATTTTTCGGTGGTAGTGTTTGGTAATTCCTTCGAGCCGGCTGGCAAGGTTCACATTGTCCCCGATTACGGTGTAGTCAAATTTATCCTGACTGCCAATGTTGCCAACAATTACCGAACCCTCATGAATTCCCACACCAATCTGAAATCCACCTGGAGGAAGAACCATGTTCGATGAATCCACGTGGGGCAACTGTTCGATCATCCCAAGGGCAGCGCGGACAGCCCGGGCAGCGTTGTCCTCGTAACTTACTGGTGCTCCGAATATTGCAAGAATTGCATCTCCAATGAATTTGTCGATGACACCCCCTTCCTTCTTGATTTCGCTTACCATAATTTGAAAGTAATTGTTGAGAAACGATACAATCTTTTCCGCAGAGTTATTTTCAGAAATAACGGTAAATGACCGAATATCGGAAAACAATATGGCTACCGACCGCTTCTCCCCCACCTTCATTTCTGTATTCGTATCAGTGCGCTCAAGGAGTTCATGGATAACCTCGGGGGGTACAAACTTGGAAAAGACCTCCCTAATTTTCTTTTCCATGGAGGATATGCGATTAAAGAGCAAGGCGTTTTCCAGCACCATGGCTGAACCCTGGCAGAACAAATGAACTGCATCGGATATAGTGTCGGAGAAATAATTATTACTGAGGTTTCCTACATGAAGGGTTCCTATGATCTGCTCTCCCTTGCCTACGAGAGGAAAGAAGGTATAGGAACTTAACCGCCGATGATCCGACCGGAGTTTTTCAAAATCCTCCCGTTCTTCCAGGTTGAAAATGACTTGTTGAAAATCTTCGGAATTAGGATTGGCAGAGTCAGAAAAATCCGAACGGCAAAGGGTCCGAAAATCCTCAAAATCGCTGTGGAATACCTGATCAGAAGGAAGAAAGTAGGCCAGAACAGTATTACCATAATTCAGCACCAGACCCGATATGTGGGCCTCACACACCCGTGTGAGCAATTCCAGAATTGATTTTGCCGATTGACCCAGAGAAGCGATGTGCTTTTCCACGGCTCCCAGTTCGTTCATAATAGTTGATCGGAATAACTCCCGGTCAAACATCGACCCCAGCATTTCCATGGCGGTCTGCTCGGTAACCTCCTTGGCATCCTCTTCAATAATACTGGTCTCCACTTCGGGAGTTGAGGCAAGTAGCTCTCGAATCAGATCATGGAGCTTTTCCAGATTATCAAAATCCTTGGTAACATACCCATCAGCACCGGAGGAAAGGGCCCAAAAACGATCCCTGTCCTCCGAGAGACTGGTGTGCATGATAATAGGAATTTTTTGCATTTCCCTTCTCTTTTTCAAGAGTCTGCTCATTTGATAGCCCTGAAGCCGGGGCATTTCCACGTCGGAAATTATGAGGTCTGGAATTTCTTTATAGGCGGTCAGTATTCCCTCAAGGCCATCGGATGCCAGAATTACCTCATATCCCTGTTCTTCCAGAAATTGTTGAAGGACACCAGCAACCACCATTGAATCATCGACTACCAAAATTTTTGCCATGGGGTCCCCCTACCCTTGAGTCAGTTTATGGGCCAGGGAAGAAAGACTGTTCCG
>SKVS01000012.1 GCA_007129335.1 Spirochaetaceae bacterium | reverse complement strand
TCCCCCCTGACTCCCCGAATATTGGAAACAGCAAAAGATCTGGCGAAGGCCAAGGGCATGGGTATTCATTTGGTACACGGACAACCGGAAAAATCCACCCAGCCTACAACCGTAGTCAGCCAGACCCAGGATAAAAGCGAAGCAAAAGTTCGAATGCAGGAAGTATCCCAGTTGGCCCACATGGCCCAAACATCCAGAGATGAGGGAATATCCTGCACGTATGCGACCCCTGCAGGAAAAATTGTTGATGTGCTGGTGGCTGAGGCAAGAAAAATTCAAGCCCCATATGTAGTCATGGGCAGCCACGGAAAGGGTGCAGTGCACCATTTGGTAGTTGGGAGCGTTGCTGGCGGGGTACTGAAGAATTCGGGTATTCCGGTTGTACTTGTACCAGCTCTGATTTGAAGTATGGCTCCCAATAAGGATGAACACCATGCCATACTCATGGTGGATGATGAACCCATTATTCTCATTTCCCTTCGCCAGGAGCTCAGGAAAAATTTGGGGTCGAATTTCGATTACCTAACCGCAACCGATGGGGAAACAGGGCTCGAACTCATTCATGAACTCCAAAATGAGGGCAGGAAGGTCATTCTCGTTGTATCCGATTGGCTCATGCCCGGCATGAGGGGGGATGAGTTAATCCGGAAGGTAAGAAAAGCCCACCCGGCTATCCGTACCATTTTGCTCAGTGGTATGGCAGATGATTCAACCGTATCGGCACTTCTCCAGGATGGCACCTTGGATGCGTATATCCAGAAACCCTGGAGCAACCAGGAACTCCTTGAAACCTGCAGAAAACTCATTCAAATTTGATCATTCCGAACAGAGTTAACAAGAACCCCCTTCGTCAAGAACCATCCATACTTCCCTTTGGCAAGACCACCGTAAACCAGGTATCCCCGGGTTCTGATCGGACCTGAATAATTCCCCTGTTTTTATGAACCAGTTTCTGGCAAATATCCAAACCAAGTCCGATTCCCTCTCCTCGGGCTTTCGTAGTAAAAAAGGGCTCAAAAATCCGATGGCGGATAGATTCAGGAATGCCCTTCCCCGTATCTCCAATATGAATGCGCACCTCTTCCCCATGATCTTCGGTCCGTATAGTCAAGGTGCCGTTGTACTCCATTGCCTGGGCAGCGTTGCTAATGATGTTCATCCAGACCTGGCTCAACTCTTCCGAAGAGCCGTAAATCCAAACCCCCTTATAATCCCGGATTATTTCCACACCCCGCTTGAGTTTATTTTTCATTATAGTAAGAACGTTTTCAATGTCCCGTTCTATATCCACCAGAACATTTTCCCCGGTTACCTGGGGTGAAATATAGGAGCGCAGGGCACCGGTTACCCCCGCAGCTTTTTTGGCAGCCTCGAAACACAGACCCGCTGCCTGCCGCAGGGAGAAAATGTCAGCACTCCGTAACAATTCCTGGTATCCCTGGGGACTGGAAATAATGGGAATAAGTTCATCTACAACCGATTGCATATTGTATTCAATAATGAAATCCGCAACCTGACGGCTGCGGGGAATATTTTCATCGGCCAATCGCTGTTTGAGCTCTTGTCTCCTTTGAGAATCCCTGTCAATGGCTTGCAGATTCATACATCGGGGCAACCCCAGCTGAAGGAGGGTGGTGAAAAGCCGCTTCTGCTCCGGACCAAGGTTTTCCAGATCCCGGAGGAAAGGAATGAACTGATCATCCAGATAGGACTGAAGTATTTCACTTGAAGACAAAATTGCTCCCAGAGGGGTATTTAGTTCATGGGCAATTCCTGCGGTAAAATGACCAAGGGCTGATAGCTTTTCTGCTTCAACCATTTGATGCTGGGCTTCTTCCAGATTTTCCAGAGTAACCTGAAGCTCTTCATTCAGCTGAGCCAGCTCCTCATTCGCCCGTGTGAGTTCCACGGTACGTTCTTCAACCTTCTTTTCCAACTCCTTGTTCATGCCCTGGATTCTTTGGGTCATTATCTCCCGTTCGGTTATATCAACAGCCAGGCCCACAATACCAGAAACCCGATTCTGGAAATCGAAAACCGGAGAAAAGTAGGTTTCAAAGTACAAATTATTAAGAACGGTAACACTTTGCACGGTTCGTCCGGAAAAACAGGCACGAATAGACTGCCCAATTTCAGGAATGTCCTTGTACAGTTCAAAGGCAGACATTCCCACTACCTGCCCTGGCTCCAACCCCAGGGAGGAAAGGGCCCTTCCCTCTGACAGGGTAAAGACTCCGTCTTTATTCAAAACAAAGAAAACAACATCCGATCGGGTAACAATGGTTTTAAAGTTATATTCCCGCTGTTGAATACCATCCTTCATATTATTAAAGGCTTCTCTAAGAGCTTCCAGTTCCTGGAAGGATTGTTCCTGAATTTGAAAGTCGTAGTTCCCCCGGGATAATTCGTTGCTGCCCATGACCAGGGTGCCCAATGATCGGTTGATCATACGAGAAACCCCATGGGTGATCACCAAAAGCAGTATGCCCGAAATGAAAAAAGCCAAAAAGCCAATAAAGGAAATAATGAAAAAAATCTGCCGCAGGGACGATTCGGGTTGGGCAACTCCAATAATCCACCAGTGTCTGTCTACCGGATGGAGGTTATACAACTGCCCCTCGTATAATCCGCTGACAATTTGCCGTTGCATTGCTTCCTGAACCAGGGGATTCTCCCTCAGGAATGTCCTTTG
>SKVS01000364.1 GCA_007129335.1 Spirochaetaceae bacterium | reverse complement strand
CATTGGGGAAAATTTCTTCTATAATTGCCCTTCCTTTCTCAGAAAGAGAACAGAGCACCTGCCGACGATCGGTTGGACATCTGTGCCGGTTTATCAAACCTTTTTTTCCCAGTGCTTCAATAACTAAGGATATGTTGCCCTTGGATTTTAAGATTTTTAACCCTATTTCTTGCTGATGCATTTCCCCTTTGTGAAGCAGTACCTCAAGTATTTCGAACTCCGTTGGTGTTATGGAGTCCTTAAGTTTTTGAGGTAAGCCGATTGACTGGTGCACCGAGTCATAGCATCTGTTCAACTGAATGAATAACTTGAGTTCCTCTTTTACCATGGCTTGATTAAGGTACGAATGGCAACAATAATAGTCAAGAATAAAACAGTTTAAAATAAAACTATATAACATCCCCGATATTGAGAAGTATATGATTAGGTAGGACAACACCACTTTGCGGAACGATAAAATCTAAAGCCCCTATTGCATTAGCTGGTACAAAACAAATATATTTGAAATGACTTAGCCATGGACAACCAAACCCTGGAATTCTACAAACAAAATGCCGCCTCACTTACCAATCAGTACGCTAAAGGTAAAAACCCCGTAACCGACTATATTTCCCTGTACCTATCATCCCAGTCAAATGCCCGGGTCCTGGATGCGGGTTGTGGTTCGGGGGTGGTAGCCCAGCAACTGGCAACATTGGGATACACGGTAGCTGCCTGCGACCCGGTTCCCCAAATGTATGAGCCCGTGGCAACTGCCCAACCGGAAATCCGGTTATTTACCTCCACCCTGGAACAGCTTATCCAACACAAAGAACGCTACCAGGCGGTCAGCTGTCAGGCGGTACTCCAGCACATTCCCGAAAGCGAACTGGTAAGTTCTCTTACTGGGCTGGTAGAGGTCTGCGAAAATGATGGTTATTTGTTCGTTTCAGTACCCCTTCAGTACCCGGTGGAATCGAACAATCGGGATAAGGCCGGCAGGTTGTTTCATCTGCGGGACAAGAACCTGTACATTCACCTGTTTCGGCGCCTTGGCTGCCGCCTGGTACACTATGTTCATCATGATGATTCCCTGGGACGTCCGGAAATACAGTGGGTGCTCCTGATATTCCAAAAAGAAGCTTTGAATGCAACATCGCCCATACGAATAATTGACAGTATTATTCGGGAAGACAAAAAGGTAACCACCTACAAATTTGCCCTCCTTCGTTCCATTGTGGATCTTGCCCTGCAGCGACCCAACCTGGCGCGGTACGAAATGGGAGACCGGGTATCCATTCCCAAAGACGAACTTGTTGATCGTTGGATTGAGTACTACTGGCCCCTGATCCAGCACTCGGGAAATTCCCAAGAATCCATGCTTTACCAGGGTCAACACATACAGGGAAAACAGGACATTGCGTTTCGAACCTCCTTGTTATCCATCATTCAGGAATACGAAAAACAGGGTGGGGTAGCCGGATTCCTTGCCGACATTAGCAGGCCTGACCGGCTCTCTAAATCTATGGACCAAAGCTACCGAACAACGAAAAAGGAAATTCTGAAAGCCATTAGCCAACCGATCCAGTATGCTGGCAACAAGGGGATTGGGGATGCAATTTTTACCGAGGAAGTCACACTCCTTGCTGGGAATCAGTCAAATCACCAGGCAATTTCCCATGCAAATAAACAGACAAATCAACAAGCAAAAAAAGAAACCCGGGTCTTCATGCCCGCGGGTATGTGGTACGAATTTTCCCACTTTGGTACCTGGATCATCGACTCACTCATTCTCCGCTGGGCCGAAAAAACTGCCACCATGCAGCCCAAACACACCCCATCCTCCCACATTTCCAAGGAGTACATAATTGGACTGCTACTGAATGAAACCCTGCCGGACCGCTATACCGCTTACATGCGGAAGGTGTACAATCCCATACTGTCAGAAAAACGACTTACATGCGTTTGGTCAGGAACGTCATTAACCAGTCATGATCAATACCAGGTAGACCACGTCCTGCCGTATTCTCTGTGGTACAACAATGATATGTGGAACCTGTTGCCTGCCCTGCATAGGATGAATAACGAGAAGCGGGATAAACTCCCAAGTCAAAAAAGAATACAGGAAGCAAAACCCCGCATTCTGGAACTATGGGATTATCAGTATGAATACAATTCCGGTTTGTTCCTCCATCAAGCCGGTCAGTTCATGGGAGCGAAAGAAACTGACTACTCGAAGCAGGTCGGAGAACAACTGTTTGGTGCCCTGAGGGACACCGTTGAGCTGGGTGCCAGGCAGCGGAATATTGCCCGGTGGTGAGGTGCAAAAATTAACCATGAAAAAACACATTTATTTTATTACCGGTGCATCGGGTGTAGGTAAAACAACCCTGGTTGATAATCTTCAGGCAAAATACTCTGCAATGCCCTGGTTATTCTTCCATTTTGATTCCCTAGGCGTTCCAAGCCTGGATGAAATGGAAAAACAATACGGTTCCGGCTCAGATTGGCAAAAGGCTATGACGTACCAATGGATTGATAAACTCATTCATGAATATCAGGCTGAAAGAATTTTCCTCGAAGGTCAGGTGAACCTGCAATTCATACAAGATGGTTTTGCACAACACGGGTTCACCCAATATACCATTGTTCTTGTGGATTCCTCATTCGAGCAAATGACCTTTCGTCTTACCGATAAAAGAAATCAGCCCCATTTGCTTACTTAT
>SKVS01000173.1 GCA_007129335.1 Spirochaetaceae bacterium | reverse complement strand
TCCTTTCTGTTCAGGCTCATGTTTCAGACCCGTTCCGGGTGCCTGGTGGTGCTGGGGACCAAAGTATTCTATGGGGGACTCTTGATCCTGGGTCGCTTTCAGGATTGCAAGGGTCCTTGCCATTTCATTATGGACTACTACCATACCTTCATCAAACCCCATTCCCGGTTTTACCAGCATTCGCATAGGTCTGGCTGCCAGGGCTAAATGTACACAAACCCGGGCACTGGTATCGGTCTCATTGCAGGTACCTCCCTGGTAGGCTTCCATACCATGGTCCAGACAGTAGCGCACCGATTCTACAATGGTATGTACCCCTCCAAGATCGGGAGTTTTAATTTGAACCATGTCGCAGCAGCGGGCGTCGGTAAAATCCCGAACATCCTCGAAGGTATTACACCACTCATCCGCAACAATTTTTACCGAACTCCCTTTTTTCTGAAGCAAATCCCTTATTTCTCCAAGGGCTTGTATCTGGCCGGGCTTGTTGCCCATATTAACCGGCCCTTCGATGTAAAGCTTGTGAGGATGGGCATCTGCTTCCAGACTTGCTAAATAATCAGCAACCTTGAGCGGATCATGATCGAAAATCATCCCGGGGGTTCCGTATACGTCAATATGCAAATCGGGACAATACTCCTGAGTGGTTTTCAGTTGGGCAATTCTATTCCGCAGCCAGCCTACGTACTGGCGCAGTTTCTCCCCATCCCGTCCCAGTTTCGTTTCAATATTGTTGATTAACCCGTGGGGAAGAACATCCACTTCCTTTAGTATCATTTTATCTACAGCAGTGTATCGGTCGTCTCCCGTTTGGGCAAAGAGGGGAATGGGTTCAAGAATAAGCGGCAGCTCAAATTCCCGGCAAATGACCTGGGTCATGGAAGATTCCTGGGCAAGGGCAGCTGCATGAAGCAGGGCTTGGGAAATTCCATACCTCAGGGCTGTATGAATTCGTTTCCCTTCGATCTCCAGAGAATCGAAAAAACGGGCATTTGGAAGAAAGTCATCGACCTTCCGACCCAGGAGCTTGGGAGTAATATGCTGTTCCAGAAAGGGAATATATCGTTCGGGAAGAAACAGAGGATCCCTGCCACCGGTACCGGAATACTGAACCGCTGCGCAGTCCCCATGGGCAACCCGGCCATTTTCCAGTACCAGCATAAGGGATATTGACCTGCCTGCCTGGCGTATAGCCGTGAACCCCGGTGTTATGACCTGTCCCTGGTATACAAACCCATCGTTTTCGGCACCCGCTTTAATAGCCCGTTGATCATCGAAAAAAAACCCCGAATATCCGGGTACATACACCACATTGGTAATAATCATTTAGGCCTCCCCACCAAATTGCTTTTACTGATAGCATAAATGTCATCGATGACCATTTGAAAGCAGGGAGGTCGCCCCTCGGCCTTTGCCCGATCGGCTACACAGGCCCGATGAAAATCCATAATATCTGCAGGCAGGGGAACCTGACCCGGATCGTAGATCCGTACTGCTCCGGTATTATCCCGAACTGGCAGGAGTTTTCCCCGGTTATACAAGCTCGGAGCAAAGGGAACATCCAGCACTCCCGCCTCAAAAGCCCGAACCGAACCATCGACCAAATTTCCCTGACCAAGCTCATAGACCTTGTGCATCAGGGCCCGGACCTCTTGTTTAATGCGCTCAACCTCAGCCTGAATTTCCTGACCACCCAAGGGAGGTTGATCGCAGAGCATATTGATTACCTGGCGGGTCGCCTCGAGTCCCTGTTTGTTTGCTTCCATGGTAGGTATTCCCATTGCTTCATGGGGTGTCTTTACAATGACCTTGGTAGCCCGGGATAGTACGGCCACCGAAGCGCCCCAGGAAATTACTCCAAAGGCTTTGGCTTCACTTTCGGGGAAGCCACCCATCCACTGATGGAACACCGTGGTTAACTCGTAATCATCGAATCCTGCTTCAGTAAAGAATTCGTGTCCCAGTTCCCGCAGGGACTGGATTGCAGCAACATCCTGAATGTAGTTTCCCGCTTGCCCATATCCCAGGGTAAGGGAACGGACTCCCTGCTGCAGGGCAAGAAGCCCTTCAATAAGGGCAACGGTGTGGCTGACAAAGGGGGGAACCAGGGTTCCCGAGAGGGGTCCAAAGGGTTCCCGGTTAATCCGCACCCCTTCCCGTTCGTACATACCCACCAGTCGATCCACATACTGCCAGTGCCGAAGGCTGGTTTCCAGGGGGACCTTTTTCGTATAGGGAATATTGTAGGAAATACCCCCGCCTTCGTAGGAACTGAATCCCGCTGCCAGGGTAATTTCTGCAAGCAAACGGGCATCGGGGGTACCATGACGAATCTGTACCGGTTTCTTCAGGGCCTGTACCACTTCGCGGCAGGCATCCAGACCATGGTTTACCGCAGGAAAGCCATTGAGCAGACTGTGGCCTGCCTGTTCGCTTTTTGCAATGCCCTTTGCAGCTTCTTCGTACCGGTTTTGCCGGGTATACGCGTCGATGGTAGAGGGTAAGAGATCACAGGAATCTTCCAGGAACTGGAGTAAGCGAATATGTTCCGAGAGCAGAGCTACCCCTGCTCTGGGCTGGATGAGCACCCTTCCCTGTTTGTCGGCTTCCATAAGCACAGCAGCAAAACTCTTTTGGGGTTTTTGTTGAAGATGGAACTCAACACCCTTGGCAAAGTCCACCTGTGAACCGGTGGGCCAGGTTGT
>SKVS01000107.1 GCA_007129335.1 Spirochaetaceae bacterium | reverse complement strand
GCTCTTCCCCACGGTGATCAATTCGTTCAACCGACTCATGATACGGCGCAACTTCGTCCTCGTCAATAGCAACAGCGATTGTTCCATCGGTATCTACCGCAATCGCCCACAGGGACATGGGATTCACCGTGTATAGAGAGAACATGGATTGACCCGGTCGATAATCCGAACCCAGGGTACCGGCTGTTGGGTTTACAGAAAAATCAACCCCAATCTGGGCATTACCAGCCTGACGGGTTGTCCAATACCCATCGACCCTTTGCCAATAGCGCATTGATGCTTCAAGAATTCTGGCATCCTCATCAAGACGAAGAACTGTTTCTATATATGAACTAGCATCTTTAAATTCCACACCACGGGCTTCTCCTGCCCAGGAATATCCAACGTGATATCCATCGAACCCGGCAGTGCCGCTTTGGATAACAACCCGTTCGGGCTCACAGGAAACAAGGACAAAAAGTAAAAGGGTAACAAGACCAAAAATTGCAAGAAACGGCTTTCTCATATTTAGCATCCACCTCAAGAATGTATTAGTGAAATACTAACATTAAAATTTTTATAACGCGAGTACTAATTTTCTTTTACATAAAAAAATGACAAGCACTTTTTTATCTGAAATAACATCGCTGTCCATCCATGTCGACATGAGTTCATGAATTTTATGCCTCTGTTAAGAACTGCTCGATTTTACTCACCATGTACTGTGGCAGGTCAGTGAACTCCATGCCAACATCGAATCCCCCCTCCTCTTTGGAGTCGCATCGGATAATAATGCCTTCACCTCGGATTTCAGGATCCTGTGCTTCCGGGTCCAGCTGAAGCATGAAATACATTTTACTATACAGCTCAATCGGTTTGCTTACATGGCATCCAATACCCCGGGTACTTATATTCACCCCTTCAGCGGGAATAAAGGTTTCTTTGCCAAAGCGGAGCTGGACAAATTGATGGAGTTCATAGCGCATTTGTTTCCTTCGTTCTGTACTCATGCACCTATTATAAGCCATAAATGGATGAAAACCCAAAAAAGCTTCTTAACATACTCTACCGTTAGTAACTCAAATTCTGGAAAGAATCAGTTCTTATACGTTTGCTCTGTTTACCCTGGTCCGCAAGACAGGGCAAACGCAGGGCACTAAAAGATGCTGAGAGGCTATTGATTCAAAGGAATAACTCGACAATTGTCGAGTTATTCCTTTGAATCAATAGTCATAAGCAACCTAGTTCTCCTGGGTTAATGTGTTCTACACTTTCAATATTCGCCCTGCGTTTGCCCTGTCCGCAAGACTTTTCCACAATGAAGGAATATCTTATAATGCATTATGAAATTTCTTACATTCTGTTTTCTCTTTGCTCCGGCCCTGGTTTTTGGTTCTACACCAACAGGGACAGTTAATGGAACCTCCATGACCCACCTCATGACCCATGTAGTGCTCCAACTGGCAATAATACTTTTTGCAACCTGGGCAGGTGGCCGGGCTGCACGGATCATGAAACTGCCTGCAGTTTTGGGACAGATTGTTGCAGGGATGATCATTGGCCCCTTTGCCCTGGGAGGCATTGCCCTGCCCGGATTTATCGACGGCCTCTTCCCCGCCGCCGGCGGTGCAATACCGGTATCGCCTATGCTCTATACCATGGCAACCATTGCATCCATTATCCTTTTGTTCATCAGTGGTTTGGAAACCGACCTGTCACTCTTCCTGCGATACGCAACCAAGGGAGGAATTGTAGGAGTCGGGGGTGTAGTTTTTTCCTTCCTCTTTGGCGCGGGGTTCATGAGCTGGTTTTTCGGCATTCCTTTTTCCAGCCCGGCTGCCATGTTTATGGGCACCTTCAGTGTAGCAACATCAATCGGCATAACCGCTTCCATTTTGAGTCAGACCCGGAAAATCGACAGCCCCGAAGGAACGGTAATTCTTGCTGCTGCGGTTATCGATGACATTATTGGCATTATCATCCTGGCTATAGTCCTGGGGATTTTTACCAGCGGCGAAGGAGCTGAACTCAACATTGGGCAGATCATCTGGATTGCAGCCCGGGCCATTCTCATTTGGGCCGCAGCTACCTTTGTAGGGGTTAAATTTGCCCGGCCAATCGGAAAATTTCTAAAAAATACTTTTTCTGACCGCAGCGTACTGACCGTTATGGCACTGGGACTGGCTTTACTGCTATCAGCAGTATTCGAGATGGCAGGACTTAGCATGATCATCGGTGCCTACATTATGGGACTGACCCTGTCGAACACCGACCTGGCCTTCGTAATCCAAAGTAAGCTGAAAACTATTCATGATCTGTTCGTGCCCATTTTTTTCGCCGTCAGCGGTATGATGGTGAACTTTGGTGCAATTGCAGACATTCAGGTTATAACCTTCGGCTTGCTTTTCCTGGTTGTGGGAATCCTGGCAAAACTTGTTGGCAGCGGACTTCCGGCCCTGGGATTGAACTTTACCTTTACCGGCGCTATGAGAATTGGCTGGGGAATGGTGCCTCGGGGTGAGGTAAGCCTTATCATTGCAAGTATTGGAATCAGCACGGGAATCTTGAGCGAGTCCATTTTTGGTGCAGCCCTCATTATGACCATGGGTGCAACAATCATTGCCCCTCCAGTTCTGACCGGGTTGCTAAAATCTCCCAGGAAGGGTCAGAGAAAAGAAGAAAAATCCAGCTCTCAAACCGAAACCATTGTCAATTTCCAAACTCCCG
>SKVS01000390.1 GCA_007129335.1 Spirochaetaceae bacterium | reverse complement strand
CGAAGCTCCCTTGGTCATATACGGAAAGAGCTCCAACAGTTCACCAAAAACGACACTATAGATCTGTCCCGACCCATAGACGGTTCGGATAACCGGGCATCCCTGACCCTTATTCGGGAAATTAACACCATGACCAACAGCCTGAACACTATTTTCCTCGATATTACCCGCTCCACCAGGAAATTTAACCTCTTTGCCTCTGACATATTCTTTTCTGCCAAACATCTGTCCGATGAATCCTCTGCACAAGCCCATTCCATGGAATCAATAATGGCCAAGGTAGAGGGTTTTCAGAAAAACCTTGAACTCCTGAAAAACAATATTGCCACGGTTCTGGATGAACTTACCCAAACCTCCCAGCTTTTTCAGGACCTGGAAAGGACTTCCCAGCATGCGAGTCAGCGTCTCGAACCCCTGACTGCCATTACCCGGAATGCAAGAAGCGAAGGGGAAGCCGGGCAGAAAAAAATTTCCCAGTCATCCCAATCGGTTACCATGCTCATGAATGGATTACACCAGTTTCAGGAAAGCATGGAATCCATGGGTCAACGGACAAACCGTATTGGCCAGGTCATTCATTCCCTCGAGGACATTTCCGAGAGAACCCATATTCTTGCAACCAATGCGTCCATAGAAGCAGCCCGGGCAGGTCAGGAAGGTAAGGGATTCGGGGTAATTGCTTCGGAAATCCGCACCCTAGCCAGCAATTCCCGGTCTGCTATTCAGGATGTGGGTTTGTTCCTCAAGGAAATGAGCCAGGACATAAATCTGAACTCCCAACTCTGGACCCAGAGTCTCCAACAAATTGAAGAGGTTCAGGGGTTTACCACCGAAACCCAAGACTTCCTGACAGAAATTGGGGAAAATTTTTCTACCATTAACGGCGAAATGGAACTGTTTCACCAACTCTTTCAAGAACAGCGGAAAACAATACTCTCTACCCTCTCCCGCTCAGAGCACATTCACCAGGGTATCGATGCATTTTCCCGGGAACTGGATGGGCAATCCCAGGGCTATGGGGATATTCACCAGGAAATTGCAGCGGCTTCCCGAAACTCCCGTACCGCTTCCCAATCGGCCAGCGTTCTTTCCCAGTTGGGTACCTATTTGCGTATTGGCGGTCAGGAACTGAAATACGTTGTAACCAAGTTCAAGGTCAGCGAACAGCGGCATTTAGGCTCCATTTCCCGCAAAGAACCCCGCAAGGTTCTCCTGTATAACCTCGAGGTTTTCAGGGGTGAGCTGTTGCTGGGACATCTTGGGGATCTGTCTCCATCAGGACTCCTGTTATACTCCGAGAACTCTCTGGAAATTGGTAAGGCTCAGGAAGGAATCATACGCCTTCCCCTGGGATTTGGTGATTCATCCATACCCGTTGTGTTCACACCCAGGCGAATAGAAAAGGACTCCTCATTTTTCCGGATTGGCTGTTCACTGGAAGCCAGTAATGTGGAACAAAGAACCGCCATTGAACAGGTTCTGGATAAACTTACCATCCACGATGGAGATGAAAATGAGCCACCGGGGCAATCAAATTCGACTTCAAACGCAGATACAGTTACTGATACAAATACAGATATAGAAGAGCTGGAGATCCTGGAAGAGCTCTAGTTCCACCTGTTCTCATTCTACCAAGGAATATCGGGCTGCCAGAGCCCGGGCATAAAACAGCGGAAGGGTCTGAGCCTGCCGGGTAAGATCTTCCATTGCCTGGTATCGCACAGAGAAGAAATGCTGCCACGGCCCATCGAGTTCATGGATCAATTCCTTCAAGAAGCGAATACGGGTTTCCCCATCAGTATTGTGGGTGCTTATGTAATGAACCCGGGGAAATTCCAGAAAAACCTTGTTTGTCATGGTGTCCTTTACCCCACGTACCTGGAGTATAACCGAATCACCGGTGTAGGCCCTCATAATGGAATGATCATCCGGACCAAGACGACTTGTCTGACCACTGATGAAGTTTCCCATGGACGGCATGATGAGTCCGGTAATATAATGCCCATCCGGATCGTACTGAAGCTGCCATGGCTGAATAACATGGGGATGATGCCCCCAAACAATGTGGGCTCCCGCCCGGTACAATCGGTCGAGAAACCTCTGTACATACCCCGGGGGTTCCAGGACGTACTCATTCCCTCCGTGGTAGGCAACAATGAACAAATCGTAGTGGGGGGATTCTCGCTCCACCAGGTTCAGAAATGCCTCCTGGGCTGGCTGATCCCAGAATGGCACCAGATACACTCCCTGACTTCCTGAATAATCGTTGAGAAAATGGGTCATAGAAATGAAGCCAATATTCCACCCTCTGTGCTCAATTGAGGTAACTCGAAACGGCTGCCCAACCTCATCACGAATACCAGACCACCATAACCCAGGCCGGTCAGGATGGTGTTGAACAAGCTGGGTTCGAAGATTCCTCATGCTATCCAGGGTCTTGAAACTGCTTTGTAAACCATGGTCATTGGTATGATTGTTGGCCAGGGAGAATACATCCACTCCCGCTTCAATTGCTGCCCACACATAGGGTTCATGGACATTAAACCTGGGGTAGGCAGCATAGGGCTTTCCAGGGTCGAGCACCGTTTCCAGATTTACAAAGGTCAGGCAATCATCGAGCAGAATTGAACCCAGTCCCGCATAGATTCTTGTATAATCAATCATTCGGAAATTGGGAGTATGGGCCATGAGATCTCCCAGAAAGGT
>SKVS01000253.1 GCA_007129335.1 Spirochaetaceae bacterium | reverse complement strand
AAGCTGAACCCGGGGTAATAGATGAAATTTCCTGGGTATGAATAAGCTCACCCCGGTCATTAATCAATTGCATGATTACCGACAAGCCCTGGGAAATACCTCGATCCCCGACCGAGTAGGCAGTCTCAATAACCACCACGTATTGGGCACCTCCGGTCCGGGCGGTCAAAACTGTGGAACCATGATCCCTGAGACTCATAGGGTTGGGTTGGAAAATTGGAGGGTTATTAAAACATATCATCCCCATATCGAATAAGGCTTCCATTACTCCCGATTCGAAGGTATGCATGAGTTCCCTCAATTGAACCGAAATACTGTCAGGACGGGTTTCGGAAGAAGAGAATTCCCAGTCGGGTGTATGGACTACTACCTGGGTCATGATAGTCTGACCAAACAGTACAAAAGAGAGAGAGAAGAAAATCACCGCCAGGGGTAATCGAATAACCAAAAATTTCATTCCAGACCTCCAGTTTCAAACTTCGGACAAACCAGGGCGTACATTGAGGATTTACATTGAAGATACCCTTGGTTTCATGGTAGTTTGTACCATCCATGGATTTATTTGTGTGCCACGTAAAAACCGGCGAAGAAAAAAAGTTTATTCAGCTCTTTACCAAGCTCCATCCCCAGTGGAATAACAGGGTGGATTTTCACACTCCCCTGAGGCAGCTAAAAATCCGCCGGGCAGGAAAAGTACGGCTGGAAAAGAAACCTCTTTTCCCTGGATACATATTCGTTGAAACCGAGGAACTCATTCCCGAGTTGTATTTGGGGCTTAGAAGTATCGATGGGCTGTTAAGAATTCTTCCGGATAATCATCGAATACAGCCCCTTCCTCCGGATCACCGGGAAATGATCGGAAGGCTCATCCACAGAGGTGGAGTGTTAGAGTTAAGCAAGGTAAGGTTTAACGAGAACGGAAGAATTCAGGTTATTTCAGGCCCCCTGGAAGGACTGGAAGGCAAGATTATTAAAGTAGACCGGAGAAAACAACGGGCCAGAATCCGTTTGGATATGTACGACGCATCCCACATGATTGATTTGGGATTTGAAGAGTTGCAGAGCATTGAGGATATCCAAGAAAACCAACCCACCCCAAGCAAGGAACAGCGGGCATGAGCAGAATATACATTATTGGTGCAGGATTTGCCGCCCGGACCATTGCCGCAGAAATCAAGAAGAAAAGCATTTATGGAAACATTGTTGCTTTTTTGGATGACGATCCGGAAAAAATTGGAACCCATGTGGATTCGGTCCCAATTCTGGGGCCCATTGACGATGTACTGGATATTCTGACCCTCCAATCCAGGGACGAGGTGCTCATTGCCATGCCATCGGCCAGCCGTGAACGGGTCAGAGACATTTACGCTCATGTGAAACGCTGCGGCTTTTCTACTATTAAAATATTGCCCGATGTGAGTCAAATCATCGAAGGCGAAGCTCACCTGGTTCAAACCAGGAATCTGGATGTCCAGGACCTTCTGGGAAGAAAACCTCTGCGAATTGCAATACGCCAGAGTCTGGGGTATTTGAAGGGAAAGCGGGTACTCATTACCGGAGCAGGGGGCAGCATTGGCAGCGAAATTGCCCGTCAGCTTCTCCATGGAGGAGCGTCCCGGCTCTACCTTTTCGGCCACGGAGAAAACAGCATATACGAAATTGACCGGGAACTGAGGATACTCCAGAAGGAGGGGATAGGAACCCAAGCAACCCTTGTTCCGGTAATCGGTGAACTTCAGGATCCGGACTATGTTGATTTTATTATGGGCAGGCTCAGAGCTGATGTTGTCTTCCATACAGCTGCCTTCAAGCACGTACCCATGATGGAAGAGAATCCTGTAAATGCAATTCGCAACAACGTTTTCGGAACCCTGAACCTCGTCCGTTCCTGCCGGCGTCACGGAGTAAAACGCTTTGTCCTTATTTCTACCGATAAGGCGGTAAATCCCAGCTCCGTATACGGTGTTAGCAAGAAAATTGCAGAAGCCATTGTTATTGGCCAGGAGAAACTCCAGACTGAACTCTTCCCCCAGGATCCAGCCTCCGAGGATTATCGGGCAATGGTTGTTCGGTTTGGAAACGTCCTGGGAAGCAGAGGGAGCATAATTCCCTTGTTCAAGGATCAAATCCGCACCGGTGGCCCGGTTACTATTACCCACCCGGAAATATCCCGGTATTTCATGACTATTCCCGAAGCCGTGTCTTTGGTTCTGAAAGCCGGAGGAGTAGGAGAGAATAACAACCTCTATCTCCTGGATATGGGGGAACCGGTCTCCATACAAGATCTGGCTGAACAGATGATCCGCTTCTACGGATACGAGCCGGGCAAGGATATTCCTATACAGTACATCGGGCTGAGAAAGGGTGAAAAACTCACCGAAACCCTGACCGAAGAATACGAAACCATACACCCCACCGATGCGGCAAAAATCTTTCAGGTACAACACTCCCACCTGTGGGCCCAGGAAACCCTGGTAGGTATAATTGAGTCCCTCAGACCAATTTGTTACCTCGATCCCAGCCATCCCGAAGGAGATGGTATTTATAGAAACCGAAAATTGTTACGAAAACGACTGGCAGATATTTTTCCTAATATTCAGGTAAACCCCCATGAACCGGAATTCTGATTTCCCTCCTATACCCTTTTCCCGGCCAGACCTTGGCAGGGAAGAGGAAGAAGCTGCACTCAGGGTCATCCGCAGCGGCTGGTT
>SKVS01000124.1 GCA_007129335.1 Spirochaetaceae bacterium | reverse complement strand
GAAAGCCGGCAGCAAAAACAACTGCCCGAACCAAAACAACCACAGACTCAGAAAAAAACCGTACAACATCTGCCCCCCCCCAAGGAGCAAAACAAGAAACCAGCTCCCCAAGGGAAAGCACCGGCAAAAGAATCCAAGGGAGTCAAACTCGACCTTCCGGTAGGAGAACCCGAGGATATCGACGAACACTTCGATGAGTTTTAAAACAATCTACAGAGTTTCAACCAATTTTGTACAAAGAAAAAATTGGTTGAAATCTTGCGCATAACAGGCATTTCCCACTTGTTTGTGAAAACAATTGGGAAATACCCCTGACATTGCGCATGGGAATTTTTAATCATTTTTGAAATTCCCATTACCAAAGGAGGGCCGGAAAGAATGAGCGCTGAATCAAACCAATATTTAACCTTTCAACTGGTAGATGAGCAATACGCCCTGGAAGTACACAAGGTTCAGGAAGTGCTTGAAATGCAAAGCATTACCCATATACCTGGAATGCCCCAATATATGCGGGGAGTCATTAACATACGGGGAAAGGTTGTGCCGGTGGTGGATCTGCGGACCAAGCTCGGTCTGCCCCCTACGGATAACAACGCAAAACCCAGCATTATTGTAGTGGAAATTTCCCAGGGAGAGGATCAGATTACCATGGGTTGCCTGGCTGATTCTGTCCAGGAGGTAACAAACCTGGACGATTCTGCCCTGGAACCACCCCCAAAAATGGGCACTTCAATTCAGAGTGTGTGGATAAAGGCTATTGGAAAACAGGACGACAAGTTTGTCATTCTCCTGGATATAGAAAGAATTTTTAATTTTGATGAACTATCCCAGGTCTACAAGGACAGTGAATAAGGATTCTGCGGATAGGTTTCCCCCAGTAAGCGGCCCAAGGACGGGCCGCTTTTCTTTTCAGGATGCTCCCTATCTTGAACCCATGGAAAACCCTCGGGAGTCTCGAAAGCTCGAATTAACCATCAGAATTTTTCTGCCCCAAAATAAGCTGAACCATGTCCTTTATCGGTGGATTCTTGATTCCCAGAATTCCCTGAACAATCAACCCATCTATGATAGCCAGGGTCAAATGAGCAATAGCCGGGGATTTTGCACCGAACTCCGGAGCAATAGCATCGATAATACTGGTCAGCCAGCGAAAATACATCTGGTGCATGGCCTCCTGAAGTCCGGGATTCCGGGTAACACATTCTTCTATCAGATACACGTGGAGTTGGTTCCGGAGTTGGGAGTGCAATATTGTGTGTATGAGGTTTTCCAGATGTTTAGCAAAGTCTGAAGAGCAGGGATTATCCTTGATACTGTTCAGAATATCATCCCCTATTACCAAAACATGGGAATATGCTATTTCCAGAATCAGTTCATCCTTGCTTTTAAAATGATAAAAAAGGGTTCCCTTGCTGATTCCTGCCTGTTTGGCAATATCGGCCAGACTGGTTCCCTGAATACCTTGTTCCATGAATAGGGTTTGGGCACAATCTATTATCTGCTGGCGGGTGGGGGATATTTTGGATGATGCTGCTTCCGTGTCCATGGCTGCTGTACTCCTGGTCAATGGTTCGACATTGGAAGATTGTGGCAGTTCGCCTTCTACCTTTATCGTCTATCTTTATCTAGCTATACCTGGACTAGGACTTATCCGTGATTGCTTGTATATACTGAATCCGCTCAAGCTCTTCGGGTTTATAATTACCCTTTTGAGCCAATTGACCTCTTGCAGCGTCAACGCTGGCATAACCATTCTGGTCAAGCCAGGAATCGAGCTCTTCCAGGATTATACCAACTGCAGCAATTTTTTTCTTATACAGAACCGATGCCACTTGAATTGTTTGTGCACCCGCAACCAGAGCTTTAGCAGCATCAAGACCACGGTGAATTCCCGTCGTCAGGGATAATTCACAAATATTCTGAGGGGCTAAAATGGATGTCCAGCGCAGGGGTCTGGATAAATCTTCAGAAGAACTATACCGATTAAAGGGAACCGGTTTTAATGCAACCGGATCAATATCGAACTGATAAAACCGGTTAAAAAGAACTACCGCACCGGCTCCTGCATCTTTCAATGCTCTTACCGTATGAGGCAGGGCAGTAAAATGAGAACCTATTTTGACCGCAAGGGGTAAGGTGGTATGAGACCGAACCTGCTTTACCACTGTAATCATACGATCCTCAAGATCTTTTGCAGTTTGATCCTGTCGATGGGGCATAATGGCAATATTCAGTTCCAGAGCATCAGCCCCGGCCTGCTCAATTTGCTGTGCGTATTCGGTCCACCAACCTGAGGTTTGACAGTTAACACTGGCAATCACCGGTACTGAAATCTCCTGTTTACATTGTCGGATCAAGTCCAAATACGAAGCAGGGCCGGCGGTTTTTCCCAGCATCTCCAAGTACCCCTCGGCTTCCACGGGAAAGGCTGAACCAAGCGAACCCCCTGCACCCCCGAGCTCAGCACTTATCTGTTCTTCAAAAAGTGATTTCAACACCACAGCACCGGCACCAGCAGAGGCACATTGACGCACCCCCGAAAGACTTCCGGTTATTCCGCTACTGGAAACCAGGAGCGGATTTTTGAGGTTTAGGGATAGGTATTGGGTTTTCAGTTCAGCCATGGCAGGGGTACTCCTTGAGAAAAACAATCATTAACAAAGTGTTGGTAACCCAGGGCAGGAAAATCACACTGAGCACCAACGAATAAATT
>SKVS01000231.1 GCA_007129335.1 Spirochaetaceae bacterium | reverse complement strand
TGACCACCAAGCCTAGTATTCCCGTAAAGAATGTTGCAATAATAATAATTCCTGCGGTCTTTATTTGATGCCGCTCTTCATCTCCCAGAAGAGATCGCCGGAATCCCCCAATCCACAGTGCCCGAAGAATTCGGAAAATTCGTTGCCGAAATACTAACAGGGTAACCAGAAGTGTGGCAATGTGAAGCCATACATCGAACAGAAGGTTTACCTCTCCAAGATTCATGATTTCCTTCAGCACCCTCAGGTGACCGGAACTGGATACAGGAATAAACTCGGTGACACCCTGGAGGGCTCCGAGAAAAAGCGCTTCAACAATGGTCATTATATAACTCCAAGAACAAAAGGAATTTCAGAGGTCCTGCCCCGTTCTGTCACGAGACTCCTAGGGTATTGAATGGAGTAAGGGGAAGGGAGGACTTTTCAGCACAAGAAATACCACATATGCCCCTGCAAAGCAAGCCGCAAGGACCAGAAAGGAAACACCCGCAACAACCCAAGGGCTGGTTTTTCTTTCGGGAACGGCTTCTTCATTCCATTCATCCTGATCATCCTGATCATCGTGAGTGTCCTGGTCATCTTGATCATCCATCCATCCCTGTTCGTCAGGTTCAACCAGGGAGACATGTTCCTGAGCAGCATCGAGGAAAAGATTGGCTGGAGAGTGGGTGCAATCGAATACCTCCCGCACCTCTTCCTGGTTTCCAGAATCTTTCAGGGAAACAGATATCTGCCCAAAATCATCGAGAGTGGACCAAAACTGAAGATCCCCTCCTGATGCATTGCAACGGAGTGAACCCAGGGGCCGGGCATCGTCCCCGCTTTCAGTGTTGTAAGAATAAAGAGACAGGGTAATAGGATGGGCCCCTGGTACCGCCGGGGTTAATACTATGGAACTGTTCCCCGGTTTTTCAGACTGGAAAATGGTGTGGAAACTTCCATTTGCAAGCTTAATACCAATCATTGGCAACCTCCAGGCGGTCATGCACAGCAATTCCCATTCCATAATGAAAATTGCTGGGTCATGCATGCATTTTATGCTCCCACCCCTTCCTTGACAAGTCTTTGCAGTCCGAAGAATAATGGAACTATGAACCTAAACCTCATCCTTTTGGCCGCAGGCATTATTCTCCTCCTTCTACTCTTCATTGGGGTAATCATTACTACAACACGCCGATCGGATACTGAGGCGGGCAAAAGTAAAAAAAAGAAAACCCGGAAAAACCGGGACCGGGATGCGATTATCCGGGAAGCGAACAAACGGTTGAGCCAGAATCCCAAGGATGTTCAAGCTCTTCTGGATCTTTCGGATATTTATTTTGCTGATCAGGATTGGGAAAAGGCCTATAGAACCTACAGCCTCCTGGTTACTATGTGCTCCAGCCACTCGGAAATTGATGAATTCCTGGTTACCCTCCGACAGGCTCTGGCAGCCTTCCAGTTAAAGATGTATGAGGATGCCTACAAGGGTCTCATGATTGCCAAGACTTTCAATTCAGAGGTTTTCGAAATTGGTTATAACCTGGGGTTTCTGGAATACAAGCGTAAGAATTACGAGCGGGCCATTGCGAATTTACAATCCGCTTTGCGCCTTCAGCCCAACCACTTACAAGCCCAGAAATATTTGGGTATGGCCTATTCCCGGACAAAAAAGAACAAGGAGGCTGTGGGTATTCTCAAACAGGTCATTGAACAGCGGCCCGATGACAAGGAAGCAATTTTTTTCCAGGCCCAGGCATACTATGAACTGGGACAAAACGAAATGGCAATTCAGCTGTTCAGTCATCTGCGACCTGACCCTACCTTTGGCCCTCAAGCAGCCCTCATGGCAGGCTCGCTCCATCTGAAAACCAAGGACTACAATCTGGCTATAATGGATTTTGAAATCGGCCTACGTCACGAAAAAATCCGCCAGGATGTGGATCTTGAACTGAAATACCGTCTTTCCCAGGCCCACATGAAACTTCAGGATCTTCCCTCAGCCCTCAATCTCCTGAAACAAATCTATACTGTGGATCCGGGGTATAAGGATGTGGATACCCAGCTGAAAAAAAATGCAGAACTTAGTAAAAACCAGAACCTTCAAACCTACCTTATAGCTCCCGATGCGGATTTTGTGGCTCTCTGCCGGAGAATAGTTCAGGGATATTTTCGCAACGCCCATACCAAGATTACCGACATTCAAGTACGGAAAGGTGAATATGCGGATATATTAGCAGAAGTGGAGACCGCAGCCTGGGCTGATATTGTCCTGTTCCGATTCGTCAGAACAACCGGACAGGTGGGTGAATTCGTCCTCCGGGATCTTTACGCCCGGATTAAGGATGTGAAATCCGGCCGGGGTCTGTGCATATGCGCTGGAAATTTCAGCGAAACAGCTACCGCCTTTGTTGAAGCCCGGTTTATTGACCTCATTGCCAAAGAACAGCTCATGAATCTGCTGAAAAAAATGTAACCGCCTGGTTAAGGCTAAGATATGAGTCATTCACGATTTTCAGGCACAAGAATGACAAGATGTCGTTCTGCCATGAGTCCCGGCACGCTTACAGGCACCCCAATCATGGTAGATCCCAAATCCCGATCACCAGTTTGGGAAAAATAGTCTCCAAGATCTGCCTGCTCCACCCTTTCCAGCTTCCTTCCCAAACCCTGGGCTTCCTGATAAATAGCATCCATCCTTCCCTTGTATAAACAAAGCATGCCGCCTGAATCGAGGAGCC
>SKVS01000387.1 GCA_007129335.1 Spirochaetaceae bacterium | reverse complement strand
CTAAAAAAATAAAAGAGGTTCACCCTGACCTGAATCCTGAAAAAGAGTCCAATGCCCCCGATGGATCGGTATCCCGGCAGATTTCTCAGATCAAGGAAGCCCGGGACCTCCTGCAAGCGAATCCCTGGTTCAACCGAATGGCCCACCCTCGAAAACCCGGGACCAAGTTCCGCTCAAACCCGTCTTCCCGAACATCGGAGAAAAATTACACTGGAGAGGTTCCCCAACGACCACTCCGTTTTGGTCAATACCTGTATTATCGGGGGGTTCTGGATTGGGACAGTCTCATTCAGGCAATTATTGCCCAAAGAGCTGCCCGTCCTGGCTTTGGAGCAATAGCTGTGGAGCTGGGTCACCTCAACCAGGGGCAATTGGATGGCATAAAAGGAAAGGTACGCCCGGGACTGTTTATAGGAGATCTTGCCGTGGAGCTGGGCTTGCTTAAACCCCGTCAGGTCACGGAAATTCTTATACACCAACGAAAGTACTATTTTCCTCTGGGCCGAATCCTGGTTGACCGGAAATATGTTACCATGCGGGATTTGAGCAAGTATCTTTGGGACTTCCATTCCCATCAAATGGCCTGCCCGGACCGGGGTCGTCCTAAAGAGTGAAGAAAGGAAGCTGCCAGGTTTTCCAAGCGGTCGGTCATGAAGTCTGACTGGATTTGGGGAGGTATTTCCAGGTTTTCCATTAAATTGGAACAAAAGGTATCTATATCTTTATCAGACAGGGGTATTTTTTTCCCAATGAACTGAGCCTCAACGGTTCTGCTCTGGTAAAGGATGTTGGGTACAAAATAGTAACCCAGCTTCATATCCTCAAGATTTCCTCCATGGATTCCTGCCAACCCATAAAACATAAATTCCCCGGCGGTTGTACTGGTGTCCAGATCCAGTTTTCTTGTGGTCTGGACATTCCATTTCCCCAGGGGTATACGGACACGGGTTATTATCTCCCCAGGTCTCAGTTCGGTTACACCCAGCTCGGAAAAGAATCGGCTTGCTGAGATCCACCGAGTGCCGTTGTATCTGCGCAATTCTATTCTTGCCTCAGCAAGAGAAAGCCATCCCATGAGGCTCAGGTATTCAGGACTGGCCAGAATGTTTCCTCCAAGGGTTGCAATGCTGCGGATCTGGGGACCGGTTATGGCTGCTGCAGCAGATCGGAAACCCGAGGGTATAATTTTGCTGTCCAGATCCATGAGTTTCTCTATGGTCACCATACTTCCGATATCAACGCTTCGATCGGACCAGAATACCCGGCGCAGATCATCCAGATAATACAAACTGAGTAAATCCTTTCCGGAAAAATAGTCGCTGTCTCTCAGGGAAAGGAGGGTGCCCCCGGCACTGATAATGCTCTGGGGACGCCGTTTCAGAATGTTTAAAGCATCGTTTAAGTTTTTTGGAACAAACACCTTGTGGTTAGTGGCGAGCTGCATGACCCCTCCGCTCACGGTATTCGCTGGCAAACTGTACAGCTTCAAAGAAAGGTGTTGGGGCGGTACAGGTACACCAGTTTCTCGTTATATAGGAGCGCATGTCCTGGGTTTTAGGATGTTCCCATTCTCGGAGTATGGCTTCTGCGGTCAAAACCTTAATGCCAGCACAGAACTTGCACGGATGAAAGCCGGTACGTAAGAAACCCAGCTCAATATCCCTGAATCCTGGTAAATCCAGCACGTGTTCTACTGTTTCTATTGTTCGGCCTTTCAGATGAAAAAGGGGGATCATGCAGGAAGCAGCCAGGTGATTGTCCAAAAGAACCGTACACGCACCGCAATAGCCCCGTTTGCATCCGGGATGTACGCTCAACAGGTCAAAGTCATTACGGATAATATCCAGCAGCGTTGCATGAGGAGGCAGGTCTATGAAACGTTTTTTCCCGTTGAGGGTGAAATCTACTTTCATGGATTCTCCATATATCGGTGAATGAGCTCGGGGGTTATGGGTATGTGGTCAAAAAACTGGCCGGTTGCCTGACTCAGGGCGCTTAAAAGTGCGGGGGGAATAACACTCTGGGCAAGTTCTCCAATTCCTCTTGGGGGCTGCTCATCCTTTGATCTGTGTTTCTCGCTCACAGGGAGTCCGCTTTCATCCACAAAATCTATGGTAATAGATGGAATTTGAAGAAGTCCGGCAATTTTCATGTCCGTGGCCACCCGGGATGCCAGGTAACCATGGTGGATCTGCCATCTTTGGTGGAGAATCCAGTCGAGAGTCTGAATTATGTTCCCCTGAATATGAGCCCTCGCATGATTAACATTCAAAATAGCCCCGGCTTGTACAACCATCCAGACCCCTGAGACCCAGGGCTGGTAAGAAACAGGGTCCACCTTGGCTTCAACTACGGCTGTTGCCCAGCTAGGTGCAAGCCATGGATATCCTCCGGGTCTTCCGGTGACGCTCGCTCCGCGGGGCGGGCGAAAAGTCCTGGATACTTCCAGGGGGAGGGGATTACGAAAACGCTGTTGTTGTATGAGGGTACACAATTGATGGGTGAGGAAGTGGCTGATACTCAGGCTCCGGGATACACACATTGGCCCTCCGTCGGGTACCATTTGGGAACTCGAGGGGCTTATATGAATTGCCTCGTCCTGTACTCCGAGATTGTCCCGGAGTATGTCCCGAATGGAGGATTTTATGGTTGAACTGCCGGGGGTAGTATTAGAAAAAAAGTGGGCAGAGCCATCAGATTCCAGTCGGAGAGTTGCGGCTG
>SKVS01000043.1 GCA_007129335.1 Spirochaetaceae bacterium | reverse complement strand
GTTGTTACCCTGGGATGGGGAGCCCTGACCCTGGGTACCTATGTTTGGCATAAATTGATCCGCCCGGGAACTAACATCAGCCTGAAAGTGAAGGAAGTCACTGAACTTGCGCCGGGGGTTCACCGTTACCGCTTCTCCCCAGCTAATGACCAGAAACTTCCAGCCTATTTGGAGGAATTAGGCACCCGTTCAGCCCGGCTGCTCGCAGGTCGCCGTTCGGGTCAGTTTGCCTATATTCGATTTCAATCAAAACCGCCCCTGTCTGAAGAACATCCCTTTACCTTTTCCAGCCCTGCAGGGGGAGACCTGGAAATGATTGTGCGGGGTTCGGGGGATTATTCGGCTTTTATGAGCACTGTTCCACCAGGAACAGGGGTGAAACTCGATGGCCCCTACGGAAAATTCTATCCCCAGGATCTTCGGGAGGGTACACCCCTGGTATTTCTGGCTGGAGGAATTGGGATAACACCCTTCATGAGTATGGCCCTGGATGATCAACTGCGAAAAAAACATCCTATGACCCTGGTTTGGAGCATTCCCGGTCCGGATGATGAACCGGTAGCCCAGCCCTTGGCAAATCTGGCAGCTGCGGGAAAACTGGACCTGCGCATTCTCTACACCAGAAGGGCTCCGGCCGGAGGAAAGACCTCCCGAATTACCAACGATCTCATTGGAGAAATTCTGGAATCAACACAAAATGAACTGTCTGGACATACGGATACCCAACAGCCCCAGCCAGCCTGTTTCCTCTGTGGTCCCGGAAGCTTTGTCAAAGACCTGTCGGGAATCCTGAAAACTCAAGGTGTTCCTAAATCGAGGATTTTCTCCGAAAGTTTCAGCTGGTAGATCGGGAGAAAATTGCCCGATAATACCTGACAAGGGCCTGCAAGGATCTGCAAGGATCTGCCACCTGAACACTTGCCAGGAATAAGGCACGGCACCACGAAAGCGAGGCGGTTCATGGCCAAAACAAAACAACGAACAGCCCTGGTCTGCCTGTTCCTGACATTCCTGGGAATGAATGCAACCATGACCATTCACCGCTGGTTGGGGGGCGATGGGTGGTGGTTTATTCTGACACCCGCTGTGGAGACCTTGGTTTTAGCAGGAATACTCCTGGCAATACCCAGACTCAGTCGCCGAAAAACAGGAAGAGTACTGACCCTGGCTGGATTTGTTTACGGATTACTGGTTATTCATTCCACCGCCGAGTACCTGGTTCAGCTCATTTATGGACGCCCCTTTCTTCCCCAGGCGGATATACCAATGATCCGGGGTGTTCTTCTGCTGCTGTTTGGCCAAATTGGATCCCTTGCCGCCATTATGACACCTTTTACCGTGCTGATAATCCTGAGTATTTTTGGAGCAATGGGTACCGGGATCCTCTACCTGGGACTTCGTACAGTACGGAACCTGGACACGAAAATACCCCTGATCATTCTTGCCATACCTTTGATCCTTCTATTCCTGGTTATCAGACCTCCGACCATCCTTACCCTTACCATGGCTTCAAGCATTGCCCAGGGTAGACCTGTCCAGTTTGAGGATGTTCTTCTGGGAAGTCCCGGATTCACGGGAAACCCTGGAATCACGGGCACCGGCGGAATGCCAGGTTCTGCCCCACCACAAGATGGAGCTCCACCCGATCCGGACAAAGCAACCCATGATACCCACGACACACCACAGTATACCTTTCCCGGAATTCTGGACCGGGATATATACGTTTTTGTCATTGAAGCCTACGGATACGCGGCCCATAGCCGGGAGGATTTATACACCCAACTGGAGCCGGATTTTCAACGCCTCACCGCTGCCTTAACGTACGCCGGGAACGGGGTGGTAAGTAATTACCTGTTGTCCCCGGTAGCAGGGGGCTTTTCCTGGCTGGCTGAGGCAACCTTCCTGACCGGACAGTGGATTAATACCCAACCAGTTTTTCTCCAGTTGTACGATTCTCCCGTATCCACATTAACAGGATTTTTGTACGACGGAGGGTATTACACCTTCTCAGTTAAGCCAGGCACGGTTCACGGTTCCTGGCCGGAGGGCTGGGAGCTGTTTCGTTTCAAGGAATCCATGGTAGCCTATGATGGGGATTTCCAATTCCGGGGACCGTGGTTTTCCTATGTACCTATTACCGATCAGTTTGCCATCCATGCAGCACACCAGCGGCTGGAACAACTCAGAGCTCCAGGAGAAGAAGCCCAGGACAGACCGGTATTTACCTACTACCAACTTGTCAGCAGCCATACTCCTTTTAACCGAATCCCCCCCTACCTGGAGAACTGGGATGATTTGGGCGATGGGTCAATTTACCACGAACTGTCTGATCAAATTCTGACCTTCAACAATACCTGGACCGGAGGCAGCCAGCTCGATGAGGGGTTTGTAGCCTCCCTTTCCTATGTATTTACGGTTATTTCCGAATATATTGATCATTTCATGGATCATGATAACCATCCCATAATCATTATTTTCGGGGACCATCAGCCCCAACGACCCATTAGAGAACAGAATGCCCACCTTTCGGTTCCTATTCACATTGCTTCCCGGGATCCTGCGATTCTCCAGCACTTCCGGAATGCAGGTTATGCCGATGGGCTCAAAGGAGATCAGCCCCCGCCTCACCCCCGGATGACCGAGTTTTTCCCCCTGTTTGTGCAAATTGCCACCTCGACACAGAATCCTTTCGGAACCAGTGCGGACTTCTACTGACCAGTTCGGTAATGG
>SKVS01000088.1 GCA_007129335.1 Spirochaetaceae bacterium | reverse complement strand
GAGCCCGATGAAATTGCCGGTTCTATTGCTTACGCTGTAGAAAATGATGCAATCAATGGAACCTGCATTGAGGTTACCGGCGGACTCATTACCGGAATGATTGCCAAGTAAGGAAGAAGGAAGCAAGGATCCCTTGAGAAAGGCCGAACCTATTACATGGTCTGTCTAGTTACATGGTCTGTATAGGTCTCTCGGTAAGGATGGTAGGTTCCAAGTTTTTATGAGTGTACCGAAGCTTGTAAAAAATGGGACAAATACTCCATCCATGGTGTTATGGGCTTATTGTACCCCAAAGTATGGAGTGTTTTACAAGCTTCGGTACACTCTCCAAGTTCCCCATGCTTTTTGTTTTCTTGACAGCCCTGAGGATCTCTCCCCTCAGGGCTTTTTTTAGCTCAGTAAAACGGGAAAACCCTGCCGCACATAATAGCAGCAAGGTTCGTTCATGTAGTTTGGTCTTATTGTTCGAGCAACTTAATCAGCCCCGGTACATCCCTGCCAAAATGGGCGGCTACCTTTGCTCCTGGACCACTGGCTCCGAAACTGTCCAGACAGAACAGATCCCCCGGGTCAGAAACAAAACCCTCCCAACCGCTTGAAACAGCAATTTCTACCACAATCCGTCTGCTTGCTGTCGGTACAATTGAGGCCTGCCAAGATCTTTCCTGCTTCAGGAAGGTTTCCCGGCTTATCATGCTCACTACCCGAACGGTTTTTCCGGGATTTTTTTCTAGATAGGCTGACCGGGCATCCAGGGCAAGGTTTACTTCCGAACCGGTGGCTACCAGGGTTATATCCGGTGCTGCTCCAGGATTTGTGGTGCCTGGAACTACCACGTAGGCACCCTTTGCTGCATCGGTTTGCCACCCCTGGGGTTTTTCGTAGACCTTCAGGTTCTGCCTTGTCAGGGCGAGGCAGGTAGGTCCGGTATTTGTCATGGCAATGCTCCAGGCCAGGTTGGTTTCTTCTGCATCTCCCGGTCGGAGAACGGTCATGCCGGGAATAATCCGCAGGGAGGCCAGGTGCTCAATAGGCTGGTGGGTTGGGCCGTCTTCCCCGACAAAAATAGAGTCGTGGGTCAGTACGTAAATAACCGGCAGGTTCATGAGGCTGGAAAGGCGCATACTTCCCCGCATATAGTCTGCGAAAACCAGGAAGGTCGCGCAGAAAGGCCGGAAAAGTCCGTACAGAGCCAGGCCGTTGGTAATGGCTGCCATTGCGTGTTCCCGCACCCCGAAGTGCAGAATCCGGTTGCCGAAGGCTCCCGGGGCTACCGAACCACCGTTTTTTATAGCTGTATTGTTTGAAGGTGCCAGGTCCGCACTTCCGCCGATCAGACCAGGGTAGGCTGCTGCAATGGCATTCAGGGCTTTCCCGCTTGCTGAACGGGTGGCAAGGGATTCACCAACAGTGTATTCGGGCCAGGGAATAGTTTCTACCACCTTGGAACCGGGAGTAGTCATTTGGGACAGGAGCTTTGCCTTTTCGGGTTCCTGGTTCTTCCAGGCATCGAATCCTGATTTCCAAGCCTTGTACTGAACATCCAGTTCTTCCTGTCTGCGGGCAAAAAGGGCAACAGCATCGGGATGAACAAAGAAACTCTGGTCTTCATTCAGGCCGAGGTTTTTTCGGGTCAGGGCAATTTCTTCGGAACCAAGGGGGGCCCCGTGTACGTCGTGGGTTCCTTCTTTGTTCGGGCTTCCCTTTCCGATGGTACTTGTCAGAATAATGAGGCTCGGTTTTTTCGTCTCTGCCTTAGCTTCCTTCACCAGCGCATCCATGCCATCGAAGTCGTAAGCATCACCGTACAGTACCTGCCAACCGTAAGCAGCGTACCGTTTTCCTACGTTTTCTGTGAACGCAATGTCTGTATGTCCTTCAATGGAAATGTGATTCGAATCGTAAAATCCAATCAATTTGCCCAATTGCAAATGCCCGGCAAGACTGGAAGCTTCACTGCTAATACCTTCCATCATGCAGCCATCGCCTGCGAGAAAGTAGGTGTGGTGATCAATGATTTCATTGTCTGGGGTGTTCAAGCGGGCGGCAGCCATTTGCTCAGCGAGTGCAATGCCCACTGCATTGGCAATGCCCTGACCCAGGGGTCCGGTGGTGGTTTCAACCCCGACGGTGTGACCGTATTCCGGGTGGCCGGGAGTCAAGCTGCCGATTTGCCGGAAGTTTTTCAGTTCTTCCAGGGGGAGATCGTAGCCGCTGAGGTGAAGCAGGGAATAAATGAACATGGATCCGTGTCCTGCTGAGAGGATGAAGCGGTCCCTGTTAAGCCATTGGGGGTCCTTTGGGTTATGTTTGAGAATTTTGCCGTAGAGAAGGGCACCGAATTCGGCCATTCCCAGGGGGAGACCCGGGTGGCCGCTCTTTGCCGCTTCAACTCCGTCCATAGATAGGCTGCGGATTGAAAGAGCTGCAGCTGCCAAATACTGTTTGTTCATGATTACCTCCAAACAGCGGCTATTGTACCAAAACTCCGGATTCCTGCCAAACAAAAGGGGTGAGACTAAACCGGTAAACTATTGGTTTTTCCAGGTTCATAGAGAAAAATTTACCTATTGCTTTCGAAATACTGTCAAATGACTGTCGAGTTACCTGGAATTGGTGGTCAAATGATTATGGGAAAACCCCTGGGCTATCAGACCGCCACTACTTCAATCTCCATCCTTGGCAGATATGCGGGCCATTCTCCGTAATTCCCGTTCCACTATTCCGTTGAATGAGT
>SKVS01000336.1 GCA_007129335.1 Spirochaetaceae bacterium | reverse complement strand
TGCCACTCCAAGGGCAGGAGGCTGGGGGGAAGGATCCAGACAGAGCACCCGGATTCCCATTCTTCGGGCTTCTATGGCCATCATTCTTCCTAATTGGCCTCCACCAATAATTCCCAGGTTTAGGCCGGGAAAGCGAGCTGAGGTATTCATAGGTGGATTATGGAATAAAAGCCCGGGCTAAGCAAGAATGTCAGGGCAAACGCATATGGCAATGAAAGTTACTGAGAGACTATAGATTCAAATCAATAACTCTACAAATGTCGAGTTATTGGTTTGAATCTATAGTCTTGAGCGACCTTGTACTCCTGGACATGTGTATTTTCCACTTTCAATATTCACCCTGCGTTAGCCTTGGCAAGAATGTACCCTTAGGTAAAGACACGGGAGAATGCAACCGAGAAAAAACCATTGAAGGTTCGCTACAATGGTGCAAGGTCAGGAGAGATTCTTCTTCCAACCCCGTAAAATTGCTGCAACGGTTTCCAGGTTGTCGTGACGCCGGGTGCGCAGGAGTTGGAGCATCCTGGTTACTGTCGGTTCATTCATGGGTTCGTCGATTATGAAGGTTTCGTCAGGCAGTCGTATCTGGGAACTGCGTACGAAGGGGCGTTTCGGCTCTGGCTGGGTCAAGGTGTTGATGTCGAACAGAAATCCCTTGCCCTCTGGTTTTCCCGTATAGCGGCCAACAGGAAAGGAAGTATCGAGATGGCGTCGGGCAATACTGTTCGGATCGCTGGGGAACGGCGTAACTGGACCATCTGGGGAGATTTTAAAACTTTTTCCCGGAGTAACAATTTCCACACGGTAAGTAGAACAATCGAGCAAGCGGGATAAACCGCGACTAAGATAGATAACGTTTGGTCGAATAAACAGAGTGGAATGTTGCTTGGACATGTAAGTCGTACTCCTTGCGGCAGTTTTGTTCCCAAAACTGCAACTAATGGTACTCTTACACATTTTCCACGGATAATTCCAGCAAAATGTTTATTCAATTGAATAATTTTTGAGACTGTACCGAACCTTGTAAAAAAAGGATACTATACCCCGATGTTTGGGAGACATGCTATGAAACATACTATGAGACAAGCTATGAGACAGAATAAGAAACGGAGAGCCAAGGGTTCGGGCTTCGGTGGCTGGTTTATCCTATTCATTCTTCTTTCATTCCTGGGTAGCTGCGTTTCCGGCCCGACTCTATTGTCGTCCCTTGAAGGTGAGGCTCCTCGGGAATCGGATCAACAAGAGCAAAATCCCGATGAACAGGAAAAGAAAGAAACCCAACCTAAACTTACCATAACCACTGTTCCCCCCGGAGCAAAAATCTGGGTTAATGGGGAATATCAAGGTGAGTCTCCCCTTAGTCTGGATCGAATATCCAAGGTAGAACTGCATATCCAGCTTGAAGGCTACCATTCCACAACCAAAACCATGGTTCTTGATCCCCCCAATACCTCCTTGGTCATTGTCCTGGATCCAATTACCGGTTTTCTGTCGGTAGATCCGGAAAAAATCCCCGAGCAATTCACACTTTCCAATACCCGAGAATCAATACAATTTACTCTTGACCCATTGTCCGCCTATGCCTATTCGGAGCTTCCCATAGGAACATATCAATTCAGGGCAAGGAAATTCGGCTACCAGGATATCCTGGGAGCTTTCGTAATTCGGGACAACGCTTTCACCCGAGTGGACCTCCCCTGGGTTAGGGAACAATTTTCCTTTTCTAACCTGAAACCCTTACCTCCCCTGTTCAGCCCCCTTTCCCCGGGCACTTCCGGCAGCATTGGTTTCCAATGGCAGGCATCAAATAAGGGGACTGCCCGGTTAACAGTTTATGACTCCGATGGTACGCTGGTGTACCAAAGCGATGAGAAGCCGGTAACCACCTGGACACAGGAAATTCGCTGGGATGGAAGAACAAATGAGGGAGAAATTGTTCATGACGGGCCTTACATAGGAATACTTCGGGGAGTCGGTCAGGATGGTACTATTTTGGAATATTCTGTGGATTTTAGCGTTTCCCGCACTGCAGCAGTGTTTCCCCGTATTGTGTCTGTTGGGGCATCCCCCGGACTTCTTCTGGTGCCCACCGCAGAAATAGTAGCTCCTGGAATATTTCATCTGGGTATGGGATTTGAAGGGGTGTATACCCAAGGTCTTCTCCGCATTCCCCTTGCAATCCAGATCAGGGGAGGAGTGACCCCGGGTACCGAAATGACCCTTTGGGCGGGGGCACTTATTCGGGAGAATCCTGACCTTATGTCTTACCAATTCGGTGGCGCTATGAAAATACTCTTATTCCAAAATGACGGTAAACTGGGTACCGGAACTCTTTCGGGAAATCTGGGATTAAGAATTCGATCCTTCGTATTCTCTGAAGGAACTTCTATTCTGGATCATGACACCCAATTTCCCGGATTGAATGCCAGCATTATTGGTCAATGGAGACGGGGACTCCTGGGGTTGCATGGAGCAACCGAACTGGTTCTTGGAACAACAGCTCCCCAGTATTCCACCACCCTGCCCGAAGGATGGCTGGGACTGTGGATGTATCTGCGAGGCGGAATAAGTGTAAACCCACAAGGATTTAGTCTCGGACTTTCTGCCGCCCTCAGGAGCAATACGTTAGGGCTGGGACCAAATCTTTTTGCACCTCATGGGTGGGTAGCCGGTGAAGTTATGGTCCATCCCCGCAATTTGGATACGTCCTTTGGACTTACTACCAGATTCAACATTAT
>SKVS01000323.1 GCA_007129335.1 Spirochaetaceae bacterium | reverse complement strand
TTTTTCCAGCTCAACCTCAGCCTGGGCCCGCTTGGCCCTTCCTTCCGATTGAATTTTCAGGGTCTCTTCTATGGTGCTGACCAAATCGTTGTTAACCTTTTGCAGGGTCTCAATTTCCACAATGCCCCGTTCGCTTTCCCGGGCAATATCTATGGATCCTTGTTTCAGAAGTTCAGAATTCTGGCTGAGCATTTTGTTCGTCATGTCGGTAACCTGGGTTTGAAGCTCCAGGGCTGATTTTTGACGAAACAGACTTATGGCAATAACAATTTGATTCTTCCACAGGGGAATGGTTGTGAGGATGGAGCTTTGAATTTTTTCTACCAGGGTCTGGTTGTTTTGCTGAATAAGCCGAACCTGGGGCGCTATTTGCAGGGCGAGCATTCGGGTCAGCTGCAAATCATGAAGTTTTTTCTCGAAACGGTTTATTGCAGCACCTACATCCTGAACCTTCTGGGCATCTAGGGGATCGTTCGTTTCCTGGGCTTTTTTCTGGAATTCCGGAAGAATAGTGGTTTTTACTTCCTCCAGCCGGATTTTCCCCGCTTCTATGTACAGGTCCAGTTCACCAAGATGTTCCAGGTTTTTCTCGTACAGCTTGTCCAGCAGGGTTATGTCTCTGAGAAGGTCCATTTTCGCCTTGTCCAGGCTGTCCACAATAGAATCGATTTGGGTGGACAGTTTTTCGTACCGGGTCATGAGCTTGGTAATTTGGGCTTTTAATCCCCCAAAGAGCTTGCTCAACAGACCCTCTTTTTGCGCGAGGGATCCGGCATCCACCTCTTTAATTTTCATCATGAGATCACCCAGGGCTGTGCCCACATGACCTGCATCCTTGTTCCGGATTTCCTGGAGCAGGGAATCGGAAAAATCAGAAATTTTTGTCTGGGTTCCAATTCCGTATTGTACAACAGCCTGGCTGTCCTGAAGGTTAATGGTTTGGGCTAGCTTTTTTGCTTCTTCATTGTTTATTTGAGGCACGTTCACCTGGGGGTGTTGAAATTGTGACATGGGAGTTCTCCTTTTCTCCTATTATACACATGAACACCAAAATAATTCAGCGAATGTACAGGGTATTTCCTGTTTTTTAGGATGCGCCCTCGGTAGCAAGATTGTCCGAATCGTTACGCTGGCTGATTTGTATGGCCAGCAAACCCAGCAGGGGAATTAATCCCGCAAGGGTAAGCCCGGGTGTATTGCTGCCTCCCAGATCGTACAATCGTCCACCAATGGTAGGCCCAACCAAGGCGGCAATACCATAGAACACAAAAATGTAGGGGTAAACCGTTGCAAGGGAACCGTTTCCAAAGAACCGGGCAGTGTTTGCGGCGTATAAGACCAGACTGCCTCCGAATAAAAATCCTGATGCATAAATGAGGGTCAGAAATACCCAGGGCTCGGTTCCGGGGGTTATGAGGAAGAAGCTGGTTACGCTGGTCAGGATGAGGCTGAGTACAATGGTTTTTTCCTGGAGGATGTCGTTCAACCATCCCCAGAATAATCTTCCGGTTGCATTTCCCAGGGCTACGAAGGTAAGGGCCATTACGGGAATAGATGAATAGATGGAAGTACCAAACCCATTATCCAGCGCTATGGATCCAACCCGGCCGATAATAATGAGGCCGGGAAAAGTACCTGCAGCCATACCAATTGCCAACCGCCAGAAGGTTGTATTTTTTACCAGGAAACGGGGGGCTACCGGAAGAGCGTTTCTGCTTACCGTGGCTGCATAGGTGTGGGGCAAATCCAGTACCTGGGCTGAAAGGAGAATGACCAATCCGCCGGCAATACCCATGCCCATAAGGAGGCTGGAAACCGGTGTTCCCGCCTGTAATGCCCTGGTGAGAAACCAGTTTGCAAATATTGATCCTGCACCGAAGCCAAAAACGGAAATACCCGTAATGAATCCCTTGTGGTTGGGAAACCAGGCAACCCCGGTGGACAGGGGGCAGGCGTAACCAAGGCCGATGGACATTCCCATAATGAGTCCAATGCTCAACAAATTCTGGATGAAACCTGCAGATAGGCCTCCAAGGGAGTATCCCGCAAGGAAGAGTAACGCTGCAAGGCTTACGGTTATTTTTGGACCGTAAGTGCGAAACATTTTTCCCCCAAGGATCAGGGTGAATGAGAAAACAAAAATTACTGTGCCAAAGATGAGCTGGGTTTGGAAGGAGTTAAATCCCCGGTCTGTTTGGAGGGCCTGGGCAATGGTGCTCCAGGCGTATATGCTACCCAGGATCATTTGTATCAACACCGAAGAACCCAGGATGATGTACCGTTTTAGTCCCGATGAGGAATGGGTCATGGAAACTCCTTTTAGCTGAACGCTGTTCAGTAATTAAGGGTATATTGGGGACTTTGTCAAGGGGGTTATGGATTAACTATAGAAGAGGAAGCTTAACTCAATCTTAATTGCAGGAAAAATTCGCTGCTCGTGTATTTGGACGAGGCATAAAAAGCTGGGGCTCATTAAAAGATAGCCTTAGCTAATAAAATTATATTAGAATAACTTTTCTCTTGCTCTGTCACTTTCCCTATGATATTCTTTGACCACCATGAAACTATCAAACCTCAAGCCCGGCCAAGCCTGCACCGTCGCAGGGTTCGAGCAGGGCAACACACAGTACCGTAACAAACTTCTTGCGCTGGGCCTGACCCGGGGCACTCGGCTTACCGTACACAAAATTGCCCCCTTAGGGGATCCGGTGGAGGTAGAAGCCCGGGGATTTCGTCTTT
>SKVS01000227.1 GCA_007129335.1 Spirochaetaceae bacterium | reverse complement strand
ACCTGGGCAATGCTGATAACCCTGATAACCTGAGCAAGATCCTCGAACTCGGGGACCAGCTCGGTGAGGCTGTTCTGGTTGTTCAGGAAGAAATCATAATCGAATACGGTTTCCGGATCGTCGGGGTACAGGGGCAGGTAACGGATGCCCGCCTCAACAAGGTCCTGAAAAAAGTGGGTCCCAAAGGATACATCGGGAACATAATCTCCGGTTTGCTGGGCAATTTCTATGAGGGCCGATGCATTACTGATGTCCGAATAGGTCACCCCAACCCCGAGCTTGATTTCTCCCCGGCTGCCCCAGCGACCCGGTCCCATGAGGATGAATTTTTTCCGCGGCAGGATTTTGTTCAATGCGCTGATCGCATGTACTACCTTAAGCATCAGCTCCCGGGAGGGTAGGTTTGCGTAGCCCTCAGGATCAACATAGACCAAATGGGTAACATCCTTAACCGAACCGTTTGTTACGTGGCGGTTTGCTGAGAATACCAGATCCTCAGGATGAATCGAGCCTGGAATAGGGCTGGGTGCGGTGTCGGAGCTCTGGCTTTGGGGTCGGCATTGGAGAAGCCAGATCTGTTCTCCATCGTAGGCAAATTCCAGGTCCACCGGGGTGCCAAGCTCTTCTTCCAGGACTTCCAGCATGTCCTTAATGGTAGCAACGAAATCCGTATCGGTTATGAGTCCATCGAAGGTCACAACCAGGTTATCCTTTGCGGGATTCAGGGTAAGGCGGGACCGCCTGCTCAGGTTATGGTCGGAATACACCGAAACGACCCGCTCTAATCCGGGGATCTGTTCGCCGAACTGGGCAAAGAAGTCCTTTACGTTGACGGTTTTGAACCGGTTTGTGCTCAGATCGATGATGTCCATTTTTTTCGGGGAGTAGCGGGCAATTTCCACCGGATCGGTGTTGACCCTCAGTTCGGGTTTCCCAGGAGCTAACAGTAAGGGGTAATCATCACCCACCCGGTCTACGGCTCTGGTTCCCAGTCCAGGAACTATCCTTAAGAATCCATCCTCCCGGGAAATTCGGGCTGACCAGCGGAATTCATTGCTGCTGAAAGCTATGCCTGCACAGGTGGGGAAGTAGTAGGTGCCCACCTTCATGCCTACAACCTGCTGGATAATGACACCCATTTCCTCCCGGACATCCAGAAGGTTGCGCTGGGTTCGGTATTGAATAGGATCTGGTCCGAACATAGAGGAATACACCTCAGCCACCGCATCCAGAAGTGCCCAGAGTCTGTCCTGTTTATTTCCCTGATTGGCCAGGAACAGGCTTTTATATTTTCCCGAAAATGCCGAGCCGAACCGATCCTCAAGACGGCTGGAGGATCGCACAATAATAGGGTTTTCCCCCAGATCATCCAGGGCCATGGAAAGACCCTGGAGAATATCAGGGGGAAAGCGTGAGCTTTTGAACAGCTGGATAATATGGGGGTACTCGTTACGAATGTCATCCAGAGGCTTGTATTTTTGTTCGAATATATCCTCCATGTCGTTATAGTTCATGAAATAATGGAGACTGTCGCTGGGAAGGTACCAGGTTTTTGGCGTTGCAATGCGGCTGAGTCTAGGTCGGGCGTGTTTATGGGTTCGTAAGACCCTGCTGGCCAGAAACAATCCCGCAGCTTTTCCCCCGATTACCCCGTGGCTTTTTGATGGCACAATGGTCCGGTCGAACATTTCATAAAAATCCCGAATGGTCAGGTGCCGTTTAGCGGTGTTGATGTAGTCCAGCTCGTGGGTAATGACCCGGCGAACAAGAAGAACCTGAATGGCTTTTCCCATGGCATCCGATACATCAAGGCCCTTGGGGGGATTTAAATCAATAAACCGTCTGACCGATTCAGCCACATCCCCCAAATTATGATCGTGATTAACCAGGGTGCGGAATATGAAACTGGCTTTGTCCTCCTGGAGCCAGCGGTGCAGCAATTGCAGGACTGTTTGCTCCGGAAGATTTTCCTGGGCGATTTTAAACGCCTGTTTGCTCATGGTCATGGCATCCATGGTAGTGTGCATAGTCTGGGGGCTGTTTTCAAATTCACCGATTAAATCATGGCGGGGTGGTTCATCCTCTCCAAAAAATCTGCATGCATCCTGAATTGACAGACTGCACATATAGTTCATCAGCTTTCGGGCCATGCGGCTGTACATTTTTTGGTCGGTACTCAACAGCAGATCAACCACCCGGTGCCATTTCTGCGGCGGGTCTTCTTTGATTCCCTTTTTCTGGTACTCCCGGTTATGCTCCTTGTTCCATGCCAGGGAGTCTAATCGGGAGCCAAGATCCCGGGCGAGTTTACTTAAGAATTTTTCGGTGTCCTTGTCCTGGGGGTCCACATCCAAAATGAGCTTTGCCTCAGGATCCCAGTTTGAATGAAAATAAAATTGAATTCCCTGGTTGTTTCCTGATCCGGGGTTGCTTGGTTTATCCAGGGTAATTGCATAGGTTCTGCCCTGAACAACGAACCGGGATGTGGTGGAAAGGGGTTCCATGAAGGTAGCCAGGCTTCGGGCAGCTGCCAAAAGACACTCAGCTTCATTGGGGTAGGGTCGTTCCAGAATATCCTCAAAACCGTAGAGAAACTCGAGTCCTTGGCGTACGTCCATACCTGCCCCCTGTAAATTGCGGTGTCAAAGCAAACTCGGTTTGCCATAAAAAAACAGACCCATTGCAATGGTAAGGGCTGCAATGGGTCTTTGCAAGAATTTCTTTTTCTCGGGAAAGCTTT
>SKVS01000014.1 GCA_007129335.1 Spirochaetaceae bacterium | reverse complement strand
CCATGAAACGGGGTTGTACCGGACAGGATGTGCTCCGGGGAATATTCTATTTAATAGAACAGGAATACGAAACCGGCCAGGCCCTGCCCATAACCGGCGGCCAGGTAATGCTGAACTAAACAATTGTTGGATAGGAAATTTCAAAATTATTTGAAATTTCCTTGCGCAATGTACAGGATATTTATAACTTGTTTTATGGAAACAAGTTATAAATGCTTGTTGTGCGCGAGATTTCTTTCAAAATTCATTTTGAAAGAAACTCTGGAAACAATTTCTCGGTAATGGCACCCCGTGGTGACCAATCAAAAATGTAAGGAGAACACAATGAAAACCAAGGCAGTACGAATTTACGGAAAAGATGATTTACGGCTGGAGGAGTTTGAACTCCCCCCCATTAAGGACAACGAAATACTGGCACGGGTAGTATCTGACTCCCTGTGCATGTCCAGCAACAAGCTGGCTCACCAGGGCGAGGCCCATAAGAGGGTGCGTCATAACCTGAAAACCAACCCAATTATCATCGGCCACGAATTCTGCGGTGAACTTGTGGAGGTAGGATCAAAGTGGGCGGATAAATTTAAACCTGGCCAACGGTTCTCAATTCAGCCTGCCTTGAACTACGAAGGGACCCTGTGGGCTCCGGGCTACAGTTACGAACACATTGGGGGCGATGCAACCTACGTAATTATTCCCAAAGAGGTCATGGAAATGGATTGTCTCCTGGAATACAACTCGGAGGTCTACTACCTGGGAAGCCTTTCCGAGCCGGTAAGCTGTGTTGTAGGTGCATTCCATGCCCAATACCACACCACCCCCGGCAGTTATGAGCATAAAATGGGAATCATTGAAGGGGGAACAATGGCCCTGCTTGCAGGCGTTGGTCCTATGGGAATGGGAGCCATTGATTATGCCATCCACAACGATCGCCGTCCTTCCCGGCTTATTGTTACGGACATTAACGACGAAAGACTTGCTCGGGCCGCCAGCATTCTTACGGTAGAAGATGCAAAAAATCACGGAGTCGAGCTTATTTATGTGAACACCAAAGACATTGCCGATCCTGTGGCCCACCTGGTGGAATTGAATGGGGGCAAAAAATTCGATGACGTATTTGTATTTGCTCCGGTACGGCCTGTGCTGGAAATGGGGGATCAGCTGCTGGGGGATGACGGCTGTCTGAACTTCTTCGCAGGACCCACAGACCCAAGCTTCAGTGCCACCATGAACTTTTACGATGTTCACTACGCCAGCCACCACGTTGTCGGCACCAGTGGGGGAAACACCGCAGACATGATCGAGAGCCTTGAAATGATGACTTCCGGCAAGCTGAATCCGGTGATGATGATTACCCACGTAGGCGGATTAAACGCTGTCGTTGACACCACCTTGAACCTGGGAACCATTCCCGGGGGTAAAAAACTCATTTACACCCATAAAAAGCTGGACCTTGTTGCCATTGATGATTTTGCCAAACGCGGAGAAACCGACCCATTCTACAAAAAACTGGCTGAAATTGTGGCAAAGAATAATATGCTTTGGTGTCCCGAAGCGGAAAAATACCTGCTGGAGAATGCACCGGAGTTGTAGGCTGAACATAGTGGTGCGAATTTTGGCCTAATGCTTCAAACCAGGGATCTGGAAACATGAAAAGTGTTAAAATATGCTTCAGAACATGAATTTTGGCAGTATTTGCTTGCAAAAACATGCGGAAAACATGCTGAAAGAATGCTGAGAATCGACAAGGCCAAAATTCGCACCAGTACTTATAGAATACAAATAAAGGAGAATCCTATGCACTTCCAATTACTTCATCCGGCCGACCAACTAGTAATGATGATGAATCGGATCTACTACCGAGGGCTCACCACCACCTCCGGTGGCAATTTATCGATTCGGGATGAAGATGAAAGCATATGGATTACTCCCAGCGGCATCGATAAGGGTATGCTCCGCAGTGACGACATTATGCGGGTTTCCCCCGATGGGGAAATCCACGGCAGACACAAACCATCTTCGGAATACCCCTTTCACCTGTCTATATTCCGGGCACGCCCAGACCTGGGAGCAATACTTCATGCCCACTCCCCTGCCTTGGTAGCCTTCTCTATAGTTAGACAACTGCCGGAAACCCTGCTTACCCCCCACTCCTACAAGGTCTGCGGAACCCTGAGCATGGCACCCTATGCTCTGCCGGGAAGCGATTTGCTTGGAGAAAGCATAGCAAAGGAATTTACCAAGGGTTACTCGGTAGTCATGCTGGAGAACCACGGTGTGGTTATAGGAGCAACGGATCTGTTTCAGGCCTTTATGATTTTTGAAACCCTGGAAACCACAGCACGACTGCAAATGAACGCCCAACGCCTGGGTCCAATTAAACCTCTGGATCCTGCCCTGGCTGACCAAGTGCTGGCAGATCCCCGGGCGAAGTTCGATGACATGAAAACGGTCTCCCATACCAGCGAAGAAAAGGCTCTGCGCCGGGATCTGGTTAAATTCATTCACCGCTCGTACAAGCAAGGCTTGTTCACCAGTACCCAGGGAACCTACTCTGCCCGACTTACCCAGGATGCTGGCAAAAACAGCTTTCTGATTACCCCATACGGAAAGGATCGTATGTACTTGGACGAGGATGATCTGGTGCTCATTCAAGACGGGAAAAAGGAACCAGGGAAAACAGCCAGCCGTTCGGCCCACCTGCACAAGGAAATTTATCGCCAGCATCCTGGGGTTAATTCCATCCTGGTT
>SKVS01000308.1 GCA_007129335.1 Spirochaetaceae bacterium | reverse complement strand
TTCCTTGGTTGTTCCAAAAATACGCTCACAAAACAGACCGTCTTTTTCCGGCCTCAGCGTTCTGTAGTTAATTGTCTCCGGTTTTTTTACCTCACCGTAGCTCCAATTGCGGATGTGGTCCGGTGAGGCCGGCTTTATCATAATACTGTCAAAATCCTGAATTTCCCTCATGCATCCTCCCTGTGGGCAAGACTTACCCGCCCGTGGCCAGATTTAATTGCGGCTCGAGGCCCTTTTCCAAAACCTGGAAATCAACCAGACCGCTGAAACTCTGAGCCCCTGGAAAAGAAGTTTTCCAAAGGCTCTTTTCTAGAAATTGGTCCCTTGACGGGTTATGAGTTCCTCATCCCTCTCGGTAAGGGGAACCTGTTTACCCTTGGAATCGTAGATCGATATATCCAAGGCCAATCCCCGCAATTCCTGAACAAGAACATTGAATGATTCGGGTATTCCAGCGGTTGTACCAGGCTCACCCTTCACTATGCTTTCGTATATTTTTGCCCGACCATTCATATCGTCAGACTTAATGGTTAACAGTTCCTGGAGGGTATTGGCTGCACCGTAGGCTTCAAGAGCCCACACTTCCATTTCTCCAAGCCGCTGGCCACCAAACTGGGCCTTACCACCAAGGGGTTGCTGGGTAACCAAACTGTAGGGACCCGTGGACCGGGCGTGCATCTTGTCATCCACAAGGTGATGGAGCTTAATGACGTACATGTAACCAACCATTACTTCGTTCTCGAAGGGCTCTCCCGTACGTCCATCGTAGAGTACGGTTTTCCCGATGGTGGGGAGCCCTGCTTTCTGAAGCCTGCTCTCAATTTCCTCACCGGTTGCCGATTCAAATACCGGGGTAGCGTACCATTCATCGTTATTAACCGCAGCCCAACCCAGCATTACTTCCAGGAGCTGCCCAATATTCATACGGCTGGGAACCCCCAGGGGATTTAGACATATCTCTAAAGGAGTACCATCGGCCATGTAGGGCATATCTTCTTCGGGAAGAACCCGGGCTATAACCCCTTTATTTCCGTGACGGCCTGCTATTTTGTCTCCCTCGCGCATTTTTCGCTTGGTTGCGATAAGGCATTTTACAACCTCATCAACACCGGGAGGAAGGTCATCCCCTTCGGATCGTTTCAGACGCTGTACATCAATGACCGTTCCCTCAACGCCGTGGGGTACCCGGAGACTGGTGTCCCGCACTTCTTTTGCTTTCTCACCAAAGATTGAGTTCAGAAGCTTGAACTCCGGAGTGGAATCGGTGTCGGTCTTCGGTGTTACCTTACCAACCAGAATATCACCGGATCCAACTTTTGCTCCTACTCGAACAATTCCCTCTTCATCCAGCTGGTCCAGAGCTTTTTCCGAGGTATTTGGAATATCCCGGGTAAGTTTTTCGGGTCCGAGCTTGGTTTCTCTGACCTCAATCTGGAATTCTTTAATATGAACAGAGGTGAATACGTCCCATTTCACAATTTTTTCAGAAATGAGCACTGCATCTTCGTAGTTATAGCCATTCCAGGGTACAAATCCCAAGAGCAGATTCCGACCAAGAGCCAGCTCCCCGTAATAGGTCGAGGGTCCATCGGCAATAACGTCACCTTTTTTCAGGATTTGTCCGTATTTTACTACGGGCTTCTGAACATAACAGGTGTCCTGGTTGGTCCGCTGATATTTCAATAAATCGTACACGTCCTGTTCACCCTGAATTGCCGGCGATTCGGGGGTTACGATAACCTTGCTATTGGACACATAAGTTACTTTCCCTGCCCTTTTCGCCTTCATGAGCACACCAGAATCGTAGGCTGTTTTGGCTTCCAGCCCGGTTCCTATGCGGGGAGGTTCGGGAAACAGGAGGGGAACCGCCTGACGCTGCATGTTTGATCCCATGAGAGCCCGGTTTGCATCATCGTGCTCCAGGAAGGGAATGAGCGAAGCCGATACCGAAATGATCTGCTTCGGAGAAACATCCATGTACTGGATTTCAGCAGGGGGCTTCGTTGCATAATCCCCGCTTTTCCGAACAGCGACCAAATCGTTTACAAAGGTTCCATCTTCGTTCAGCTCTGCACTGGCCTGGGCAATGTAATACTTTTCTTCATCCATTGCAGAAAGATATTCAATTTCCTTCGTTACCTTTCCGTTTACTACCCGGCGATAGGGTGTTTCGAGGAATCCATAATCGTTAATCTGGGTATAATTGGCCAAACTCACTATAAGCCCAATATTCGGACCTTCAGGAGTTTCGATTGGGCACATTCTTCCGTAATGGGTGTAGTGAACGTCACGGACTTCGAATCCAGCCCGATCCCGGGACAATCCACCTGGTCCCAAGGCATTCAACCTTCTCTTATGGGTCAATTCGGACAGGGGATTTACCTGGTCCATAAACTGGGATAGCTGACTTGATCCGAAAAATTCCTTAATTGCCGCAACCACCGGCTTAATGGATATAAGATCCTGTGGTTTAATGGTATCCATTTCCTTAAGGCTCATCCGTTCCTTGGCAATGCGCTCCATTCTGCTGAAGGCTGTCTTCAACTGATTTGCCATGAGCTCGCCTACGGATCTGACCCGCCGGTTTCCCAAATGGTCAATATCGTCAATTGCTGCTTCGCTGATGTACACCTTGATGAGGTAGTTCATGGTATTTACTATGTCTTCCCGGGTAAGAACGTGCTCATCCGTAGGGTTTTCATAGTCGAATTTTTTATTCAGTTTATATCGTCCTACCCTGCCCAGGTCGTACCTGCGGGAGGTAAAGAACATGGAGTTAAAATCCTTCTCTGCGCTCTCGAGGGTAATGGGTTCTCCAGGCATAATAATCGCATAAACCGCAGACAAGGCGGCTTCTTTTGTAGGCTCGTCGTGATCATCTGCTTTGGTATACTTACTCTCTTCCCGGTCGAAACAATTCAAGATGATGTCTGAATGAAGGCTTTGAGGGTTTGTTTCATCGATTATCTGGATTGTTTTAACGCCTGAATGGATCAATTCATCGATGTTATGAGGATGGATCCGGTCACCGGCCCGGTGAATCTTTTTCTGCTCACCATCTTCCTCGATATACACATTCCTGCCAAAGGCTTTACCCGTAAGCATTTCCTTATATTCCCGGGTATCTTCAATGGTGGAATCGGTAATTTTGTAAAAGAGGTCAATAATTTTCTCACGGGTATCGTATCCAAGAGCACGAAGAAACAGGGTGCCCAGTATTCTTTTTTTTCGGTCGATTTTTGCGTAGATAAGTTCTTTTTTTTGATCTATTTCGAATTCAAGCCAGCTTCCCCGGTAGGGAATAATCCGCGAAGAAAATACACCCTTCTCGTGGGAGAAAATGACTCCAGGAGAACGGTGGATCTGGCTGACCACAACCCGCTCTGCACCATTAATAATGAATGTTCCCCGCTCGGTCATGAGAGGAATGTCACCCATGTAGATGTCTTTCTGACGGATTTCACCTGTTTCAGAAAACAGAAGGTTAATTCGGGCTTTTATAGATACCGCATAGGTATGCCCTTTCAACTTACACTCCTGTTCGGAGAATTTTATATTATTTTCATCGAGGGTAAAGTGGTCATATTCCAGCCGCATATCCCCTGCAGGACTTTCAATAGGAAAGGTGGTTTGAAATACTTCTTCCAGACCCTGCACCTTCAAAGGTTCACCAGCTATGAGGCGCTCACGCTGTAAAAAACGTTCATAAGAAGATAACTGAATATCAACAAGGTCAGGTAATTCCATAACCTCTGTGGATCTCTTACCCACATTGATACGGTCTATTGTTTGATTTCGCTGGAACATGAACATCCCTCCAAGAATGTGAGGACCCAAAGATCGGGGCACGAATTTACTGTATGAGACAAAGATACACCACGAGGGGCAGGCAGCCCCACATGGTGTAGAGAATTCTTACATAAGAAAGAATAGGTTTCGGAATAAATCAAATTACTTGACTTCAACCTTTGCGCCAGCTTCTTCAAGAGTCTTCTTGATTTCCGCAGCTTCTTCCTTAGAAACATTTTCCTTAATAACACCGTTAGCTTCAACAAGGTCTTTTGCTTCTTTCAGACCCAGTCCACTCACGATTGTCCGTACAGCTTTGATTACATCGATCTTTTTTGCACCGAAATCAGCAAGCTTAACGGTAAACTCGGTTTGCTCCTCTACTTCTTCTGCAGCAGCAGCAGGACCAGCAGCAGCAACAGCAACCGGAGCGGCAGCGGTTACACCAAACTTCTCTTCCATTGCCTTGACCAGTTCAGAAACTTCAAGAACTGACATTGCAGCAATGGCTTCAAGAATATCATCTTTTGAAAGTGCCATATTATCTTCTCCTTTCTCTATTTCATTATACCAGGGATAGCAGGCACTCCCTTTCGGAAGACTAACCCCAGCCAAGCACCCCAGAATTTCCAACGAAAACCCTGAATAGGAGCACTTTTTTTATCATTTCCCATTGAGCACCCCTTCATATGAAGCGGCGCTCAATCAAACTCCTTACTCGCTTGCCTTTTTATCAGCAACAGCCTGTAAGGTGCGCACCAACTTGGTCGTTACCCCATTAAGGGCATATACAAAGTTTTGCAGAGGAGCATTCATGGTAGCCATAAGTTTTGCAATAAGCTCATCCCGGGTAGGCAGCTTACTGAATGCTTCAACCTGGGTTGCATTGAATGCATTTCCATCGATGTAACCACCCTTAACCGCAAGGGTCCAGTCCTTGGTCATGCCGAGCAATTCCTTTGCTACTACACCCGAATCTCCCCGGGCAAGAGCAATAGCTGTAGGTCCAACCAGGTACTCGTCTACGGTTTCAATATCCATGTCCCGAAATGCAAGTTTCGCATAGTTATTTTTTACAACGTGGTATTCCGCATCGAGGTTTCGCAATTTTGTTCGAAGAAGGGTGATCTGCTCAACCGAGAGACCCCGGTAATCGGTGAATATAAAATCCTTCACCCCTTCGAAACTACCCTTGATAGAAGCAACAGCTTCTTTTTTACCTTCATTAATTTTTACGGTATAATCAGACATAGTAGTTCCCTTCCCTTATTCGCTATCCCGGATAAGCCGGACACCAGGCCCCATGGTCGAAGAAAGGGCAATGGTTTTTACGAAATCCCCCTTGGTATCCGAGGGACGCTTACGCTCTACTTCCGAAATTACAGCCTCAATATTCTCCTTGAGCTGAGCAACATCCATAGATACCTTTCCAACAGGCATGTGTATAACCCCGGTCTTGTCGCTCCGGAACTCAACCCGCCCCTTTTTCAACTCGTTAATGGCTGCAGTAACTTCAAAGGTGACGGTTTGGGTTTTGGGATTCGGCATAAGCCCCCGCCGACCAAGAATCGGACCCAACTTACCAACATCCTTCATCATGTCGGGAGTAGCAACAGCAACATCAAAATCAGTCCAACCGGAACGCACCTTTTCAATCAGGTCATCATCCCCAACAAAAGCTGCCCCGGCCTTTCGAGCCTCTTCGGCTTTGTCGCCCTTAGCAAAAACAAGGATTTTTTTCTCGCCCTTAAATTGATGGGGAAGAACCAGGGTATCCCGAATAGTTGTACTCTTTTTCACATTCAAATTCATAGAAAGCTCAACGGTTTCATCGAATTTTGCAAAAGCAAGCTTCTTTACCAGCTCAATAGCCTCGATTTTGCCGTACAGTTTGATTTTATCGTAACTCTTGAGTGCGGCGGTATATTTTTTTCCGTGCTTCATCTTAACCCTCCACCTCAACACCCATTGAACGGGCAGTGCCGGCTACAATTTTCATACCAGCTTCAATATCGTTGGCATTCAGGTCTGCCTTTTTAATTTCAGCGATTTCCCTGAGCTGATCCTTGGTAATTTTACCAACCTTAACCTTGTGAGGCTCAGCAGATCCACTTTGCAAACCAACGAACTTCTTAATGAGCACCGCTGCGGGAGGACTCTTTATTTCAAACGAGAAAGTCCTGTCGCCATATACGGTAATTACAACGGGCACAGTCAATCCGGCTTCAATATGCTTTGAAGCGTCATTGAACTGCTGAACGAACTGGGGAGCACTTACCCCATGAGGCCCCAGGGCAGGACCTACCGGAGGCGCTGGAGTTGCCTTTTGCGCCGGCACCTGCAACTTAATCATTGCAGTAATTTTTTTCTTGGCCATGTTTTCTCCTTTGTGGTATCCATTACCCTTGGGCAATGCCCGACCATCCCTCTTTTCCGAAGCAACATCGCGCCGGAAAAAGCAGGTGATCAGGTACAACGTCTACCCCAGGCAGCCACGCCAGGGGCAAACTCCCACTACATTTTTTCTACTTGCAGAAATTCCAGCTCTACCGGAGTGTTTCTGCCAAAGATTCCAACCATAACCTTTAACCGGTTCTTCTCTGCGTGAACCTCTTCAACCGTTCCGGTAAAGGATTCAAAGGGCCCATCGATAATTCGAACAACCTCGCCAACAACATAGCTTTGTTTCGGCCGATAACTTGTATCGCCCTTAATCTCACCCATACGGGCCAGTAGAGAACGGGCTTCCTCATTCGAAATAGGACTGGGCTTCATGTTTGGGGCTGCACCTACAAATCCCGTAACCCCCTGAATACGCTTTATTTTAGAACAAACAGATTTCCAGGTAAGATCAGGAAGGTCCATTTCTATGAGCACGTATCCAGGCATTACCCGCTGGATCCGCTCCTTCCGCTTTCCATCCTTAATATCAACCACCTTCTCCGAAGGAACTTTGATATCGCTGACAGCTTCGCCTAACTCCCCATCTGCCATGAGAAGGCGAATAGTTTTCTCTATTTTATTTTCGTATCCAGAATACGTGTGAAGAACATACCAGCTCTTGGCCATCAACCCCTCCTTTGCCAGACAATCCTCAGGATCCCGGCAGTAAAAACAACTATAACAAAAGAGTGTCTCTTTAGAAGAGGAACTCAATCACATTAGCTAAGATAAAATCCACAAGACCCAAAAGAGTTGCAAAAATAACCACCGAAACCAGAACAACCACAGTGCTCGAACTGACCTCATCTTTGGTAGGCCACATGACCTTTTTCATTTCTGCATAACTGTCTTTAAAATATTGAATTAACCGCTTCATGCACCCTTCTTTCGAGGAGGAAACCAAGGCTGCCTTACAAAAATACCCCGACAAGACGGGGTATTTCTCTGACAGGCGAGCAAGAATGCTGAGTACCTTCTCTCGTTCATTTTTTTCAGTACAATAACCAGGCCCAGTAGGACTCGAACCTACAACCCTCGGTTTTGGAGACCGATACTCTACCAATTGAGCTATAGGCCTAGGCGAATCCCCCAAAAGGGACCCATAGCCCCCGAGCGGACTTGAACCGCTGACCCCCACCTTACCATGGTGGTGCTCTACCGACTGAGCTACAGGGGCGAATGAAATGCTCGGTGAATTTACCAGAAAAGTATGGTGGTGTCAACGCTGGATACCAAAAAAAAGGTATTCTTCTAGAGTTTTTTTATATCTTGGCCCAGGTTATGCTTACCCTATGTCCCGAGGGCTTTTTTCACCATGAGTTCGTATATATTACCAAAAGCGTTGGCCCTGCTGGGCGTCAGGGTGGCCCGGATGTTCGTTTCCTGAGCAAAGTTCTGCACCAGAGGCCTGGATCCATGAACCACATCATCAACCCCAAGCCCCGATAAGGCAGCAACCAGTATTGCTACGTATCCCCGGACCACATGACTTTCCGAACTTCCCCGGTAAAAAATCCTGCCAGCCTCTAGGCTATGGGCAATATACACATTAGAGACACAGCCCTGAACAAAGTTCTCTTCCCGGGCTTCGTCTTCCAACAAGGGAGGAAGGGCTTTCCCCTCTTCAGTAAGCATCCGGTACATTTCCATTTGATCCATTGAAGCCAAATCGTTCAGCTCTCGAGCCATATCTTCAAGATAGTCCTGAGCATCCTGTAAGGTCTTTTCCATAGGAAGATTATGACCGATCTGGGAAGGGACAACAAGGGTGTACATGATCGAATTTTAGACTATCATAAAAGAATGATTCACCTGTACCAGAGGAAGAAAAGCCGGCCAAGCGCCAAACGGTTGAAGGAAATTCTTACAATTCTTGTTCATTACGGACTCTACGACTGGGTTCGCCAACTCCGCCTTACCCGGCGCATTCCCTTTGTAAAAAAGGGCCCCCGGGCAGAACCGGGTACAGGTAGCCGATGGATTCTGGTTCGAAAAGCTCTGGAAGAACTGGGACCAACCTTTGTCAAGTTCGGTCAGGTCCTCTCAACCCGGAGCGATATTCTTCCACCGGGTCTTTTGCTGGAACTCCAGAAGTTGCAGGATTCCGTATCCCCTGTACCCTGGGACCTCGTACAGACGGTTTTGGCAGCCGAATATCCCCAGGGAACCGAAGCTGTTTTCCAAACCATAGACGAACAACCCATTGCCAGCGCATCCATTGCCCAGGTTCATGAAGGATATCTGAAGAATGGACAAAAGGTAGCAATAAAAATTCAACGGCCCGGGATTAACCGGATCATACAGCAGGATGTAAATATTCTCCGTTTTATCGCCAAACTGGCCCAGAAATATATTGCAGAATTTGCCCTCCTCGATCCCCAGGGAGTGGTGGAGGAATTTTCAAAACATATACAAAAGGAGCTGGACTTCTCTAACGAACTTCATAATATGCTCCGTTTCCAGTCCTTTTTCCGGAAAAGCCGCAGCGTAAAAATTCCCGTTCCCTACGAGACATGGAGCACCAGCCGGGTATTAGTAATGGAGTATATCCACGGGACCAAACTGGCAACCATTCTGGAGGACGCCTCGGATACCTGGGACAAGAAACGCCTGGCCCGGATTGGCGCAGAAGCCCTGCTGGATATGATTTTAATTAACGGGTACTTCCACGCCGATCCCCACCCGGGGAATATTCTGGTACTGAAAGACGGCAGACTCTGCCTTTTAGACTTCGGAATGACCGGAACCCTCCACAGCAAAGAACAAAAGCATATGATTGAAGTACTGGTGGGGGTACTGGACAGGGATGTTGAACGGGTTACCCATGGGGTCCTGAGCCTCATTCCTAATCAAATCCATCATGGCACAACGATAAAGCTCGAGCACGATCTTGAAGAACTCATTGACCAATACGTGGACCTCCCCCTGAAGTATGTAAATATCGGACTTTTTATCCAGCAGCTCATGCACATTATCCGCATGCATAATTTGGCAATACCCTCAAAATTTCTGTTCATGGGAAAAGCTCTTACTATTATGGAGGGAGTAGGCTCCCAATTGAATCCAGACTTCAATCTCATATCCCTGATGGGGCCGGTAAGCAGGAAAATTGCCCAGCGGCAAATCAATCCCGACAACCTCAAGAAGAAGGCCCTGGAAAGCGGTCTGGACTACCTGACCCTTATTCAGGATTGGCCCCAGGTAACCGACCAAATTTTAAAAATGGTAAGGGATGGAAAGGTAAAAATTCAGTTTGTTATTCAGGGAATAAAGCCTCTGGAGGAAACCATAGACGGGGTCGGCACACGCTTGATTTTTGGACTTGTCCTCGCTGCGGTCATGGTCAGCTCAAGTCTGATAATCCATGCAAAACTGCCGCCCCTGGTCATGGGCATTCCGGTTATTGGAATTATTGGATTTGCCATTGCCGGACTCATGAGTCTCGGGTTTCTTATTTTCCTGCTTTCCCGCTTCATGGGAAAGTAGGGCCCTGGGGAAGTTTTCTCAGGCATTAGACTCACAAATCCAGGTAATTTCCTGGGGGGAATTGTTTTTTCGTGAATATACAGTAGGATTGAGGGGTATACTCGAAAGAAAGAAAGAAAGAAAGAAAGAAAAAAAGGAGGCCGTCATGCCTATTTTTCGTGGAGGAATAAAAAACCAATTCCGTTCGGTCATTCAGTGGGAAAATCCCGGACCCGATGCACTCTTTTTCCGCTGGAGTGGAAGCGGAGATGAAATAAAAAATGCTTCAAAACTCATTGTGGGTCCCGGTCAGGGATGCATTTTTGTGTACCAGGGGAAAATGGAAGGGGTGTATACAACCGAGGGCATGTATAACCTTGCAACCGATAATGTGCCGTTTTGGACAACCATTACCAAGCTTATGCAAGGCTTTGTGAGCGAACATAAGGTTGGACTCTATTTTTTCAAAACCGCAATGATATTGGACCAAAAATGGGGAACCCCGGGAATTGTAAAGTACACCGATCCGGTTTACAAATTTCCCGTAGGACTTCGAGCATTCGGAAACTACAGTTTTCGCATAACCCACCCCGGGGGGTTCTTCTCGAATGTTGTCGGAGGGGCAGCAAGCTTTACCGCCGATGATTTCCGCAAGGTAATGGGAGCCCGAATTATATCTCCCCTATCGGACTACCTGGCAACCCACGGCTTCAGTTACGCAGAGATCGACAAGAACAGAAATGAAATCAGCCAGGGGTTGTCAGAGGATCTGGCGAAGGATTTTTCTACCCTGGGTTTTTCCCTGGAGGACTTCCGCATCGAGGGCACAAGCTTCGATGAAGACACCATGAGGAGAATTAACCGGATTTCCGACATGAGCGCAGAAGCCCAGGCCGCTGCTGCT
>SKVS01000019.1 GCA_007129335.1 Spirochaetaceae bacterium | reverse complement strand
GTGCCCAGGACATTGAGATGGACCGCTCCACCATAAGGGTGAACGGAAATACTTTTGGTTATGCGTATTTGGTTTTGGCAACTGGAATCCAACCTACTATCCCTCGAGGAATCATGAAATCTCCCCAAGATAAACAGAATCCTTTGTGGATCGATTCAAACCTACCTTACTATCCTGCCCACGGGATGACAATGGAAATTCATCTTCCAGAATTATCTCCAGATTGGAGCATAATTGGTTCAATCAGTATTGTCCCTCTGCCTGAAAAAACAGATAGCCCTGATTCCCAGGGAATGTTCCGCATTGGTTCAACCTATCGTCACGACGACATTCATGCCTGTCCACAGGAACAAGAAATTCGAGACCAAGTCGAGGAAATGTGTAATCGAGCAAGTAGAATCATAACCGGCATAGGTTCCCATGAGCTACTTACACGGGTTAGATCAGTAAGAACCGGTTCTCGTCCAACAAGCAGGGATAGAAAACCTTATATTGGTCCCTTGGTTCCTGACCAGTTCCCTGGTTCAAATATTCTGACATGTAATGGGCTTGGCACAAGGGGATTTCTCTCAGCCCCCTCTTACAGTTCGGTTCTGATCTCCTGGATAACAAAGAAGATCCCCATCGACCCCGCCTATCTTCCATCGAGGGTTTATCCTTAGAGAGTCTTTTACAACAGAAGGTTGCATAGTGCATCAAAGGTTGAACCTATCTCACATGAGACTTACAGGATCCACATCAATTTCCAGGTATACTGCTGAAGGGACCTGAAGATTTTTCAGACTATGGTGAACCAATCCGTGGATATGGGAAAAATCTTTGCCGATGACAAGGAGATGAAACCGATGATTTCCCGCAAGGAGGCTCAAAGGAGCTTCAGCAGGACCCAGAATTTCCACCTCCCCCTCCTGACCATGGGAAGAGGTGTTCTGCCCATAATGAACCCGCTTTGCAATTTCCTGAATTAAGGCCAATGCGGAATTCTTTTTTTTGCTACGGACAACAAGCCGGATAATTCTGCCAAAGGGCGGAAACTTCAGGAAACGGCGGACTTCTAACTCTTTGCGGTAAAAGCCTTCAATATCTCCCACTGAAGAAAGGGCTATAGGGAGGCTATGGGGATTGAAGGTCTGGATAATTACTAATCCATCGGGGGTATAGCGTCCAGCCCTGCCACTGACCTGGGTAATGAGGCTGAAAGTACGCTCTGCACTGCGAAAATCCGGCATATGAAGGCCTGAATCTGCCATTACAAGTCCGACCAGCCGGACTCCCGGGAAATTCAAGCCTTTTGCAATCATTTGAGTTCCGAGCAGGACATCGATCTTTCCATCCCTGAATTCCTGAATAGTTGCTTCCATGTGGCCCTTTATTTGGGCTGAGTCACCATCGAGCCGTTCTATTCTCCAGTCGGGAAACCGGGTACGTACCGCTTCCTCAACATGTTCGGTACCGAAACCCGAGTAACTTACATCCAGTGAACCGCAGGTGGGGCAGGTCGTTACAGGGGCAGTCTTATACCCACAGTAGTGACATATCATCATTCCCTGGGATTTATGGTAGGTAAGGGATGCCGAACAGTGCCTGCATTTCGCGTCCTGACCACAACTACGGCATTGAAAGAAATAACTGAAACCCCGGCGGTTCAAAAAGAGCAGAGATTGTTTTCCCATATCTTTGGTACGGGTCATTTCCTCGACCAGTTCCCGACTCAACGGGCCTTCCTGTTTGCTCATGTTGACTATACTAATGGAAGGCAGTTGACCACCTGCGAGCCGGCGGGTCAAGTTTAGGCGTTTTAAACCTCCCTGGTCCATTAAAGCAAATGCCTCGACCGAAGGGGTCGCTGAACCCATAACCAGCCTTGCCTTTTCTGTACTGCAACGGCGCATTGCTATTTGTCTGGCGTGGTACCGGGGCTTATTCTGACTCTTGTAACTTCCTTCGTGCTCCTCATCGAGAATAATCAGTCCTAAACGGGGAACAGGAGCGAAAACCGCAGATCTGGCCCCGACTACAATTCTGGCATCTCCCCGAACTATTCTTCGCCACTCGGCAAGGCGCTGACTTGGGGTAAGTCTGCTATGGAGAACAGCGGAGGATGAACCAAATCGGGTCCGAATAAGCTGGACAACTTGGGCGGTTAAGGCAATTTCCGGAACCAGGTACACCACTCCCCGCCCTTCTTCCAAGGTTTGGGCTGCAGCCCTGAGAAAAACCTCGGTCTTGCCTGATCCAGTCATGCCATACAGGTAATAAGCACCTTGATCCTGGGTAAGTATTTCCCGGACAGCCATCTGTTGCTCTTCCGAGAGTTCCAGAGGTTTGGGAGAAAAGGCCTCTTCTTCTCCCCCGGGAGGCTCTTTTTCCCGTTTTCCCGATGGAACCATAATTCCGAGACATTCACCAATGTTGGAAAAATACATCCGGGACATCCAGCGGGCCAACTGAAGATGAAGTTCACCGAAAACCGGTTCTGGGTCTACCACGGCATGCAATTTCTTCAAGGTATAGGATTGATCCGCCTCATGATCATTTCCCTGCTCTTCCACTGCCACAACATATCCCATGAGTAACCGGGAGCCAAAGGGAGCTTTAACCCGTACACCTGGTTTTACGCAAATATCATCGGGTATTTCATAGGTGAATTCCCGGGATAAAGGTAAATTGAAAACTACCCTCGCCTGCTGCATTACCGACTTTTCCGGTCCGGAAGCGGGCCAACCAGCCCCTGGTTCAACAGAAGGTTATGCAAATTCTTTAG
>SKVS01000164.1 GCA_007129335.1 Spirochaetaceae bacterium | reverse complement strand
TTACAGTAGGGATTTTTCTTTGTCTTACCTTGGCCAGTGTTTCTGGTCAGACAGCAAATCCCATTGAGCAGGGGAAGGTTTTTTTCCAAAGCGGGAATTATAGAGAAGCGTTATCCCTCTTTCGTGACAGCCTGTCCGATCCCCGGTTTCTACCTCTGCGCTCAGAATCCTATTTTTGGACGGGTAAAACCCTGTTTGCCCTGCAGCGGTATGACGAAGCCAGCATTAATCTGGATTTTTTTGTTGCAGAATTTCCTCAAGACCGGAATATTCCCGAAGCCCAGTATTTACAGAGTCGGATATTCTACTTAACCGGAGATTTTGAATCTGCAGCCCTGCTGTTTGCCCGATTTATTCAGAACCACCCCCGTTCTCCCTTCGTGCCGAATGCCTACTATTGGGCCGCAGAAAGTTTTTTCTATCTGGGAAATCTCCAGGAAGCCCAGCGGCTTTTTGAAATTATTGTTCAACAATTTCCTACCAGTACCCGGTACGAACCGGCCCGGTACCGCTTGGATGTCCTGCGCTTATATTATCGGGAGCAGGAGTTGATGCAACTTCTCCAATGGACTCAGGAAGAATCCCTGCGAAACATCGAAGCCTTTACCAGACAGGAAGCAACATACCGTCAGGCAATAGAGGCTCTCCAGCAACAGGGAGCCAGCACCATAACCCAGCAGCAATTCAATACCCAACGAAGACAAATTGAAGATTTGGAAACCCAGTTGCGAACACTCCAAACCCGAAACGATCAGCTTAATCGCCAGGTAAGAGAATTATCTATAGCATTGAATACTACCCAAAGTCAGTTAGAACAGGCACAGCGAACCCCTTTGCACTCCGATGACCCCTCTCCACAGGTAACCGAAAATGTTCAACTCATACGATACCGGGAACTTTTAGAAATCAAGGACGCTGCCTTGATGTTGAAGGAGAACCTCATCCTCCAAATCCTTGAGGAACTACAATGAAAAAGTATCTGCTCTTAATCCTTTTTGTGGTGTTTTTTTCCCCCGTTTTTTTCTCCGATCCAGGAGTATCTGATCCCCTTACTCTTTCATCCGGGGATCTGGAGCTTACCTTTGTTCCATTAACCGGGCAGTTTTCCCTGGCTCACAGGGATCCCCATATGGATCTTCTGGTCATGGATTCGGTCTACGGGTCGGTTATCAGAATAATTCAGGACGGTAGGGTATTGAAGTTTGAGGATTCTGTAAGAGAGTTAATCGTTGACCAATCGGGAGAAGGGATTGTTGCAGAATACCGTTTTCCTTCACTTACTGCCAGGGTCTCCTTCGAATTTATTGGATCGGACACCCTTGGTATCATCTTGAATATGCAGAATAGCACAGATCGTGATGTTTATTTTCAGGTTCTTTTCGATACAACCCTGGGTGAGGCAACTGGTTATCATTTTGGTTACCTGGGCACCCCAGCCCAAAGGGAGTTCGGCTTTACAACCGGGGATGCAAATTTTTCTCCTCTGAATAACACCATATTTTCCGGTACTCGCAATGGTGATGGTATACACATCCAGGTCATACCGGGAGCTGAACGGCGATCAGGTATACAGATGGCTGCAGGAAACATTCGAAGGTTAACAGAATCTCTGGGACTATTTTCTATAAACCAGAACAGAAATTTTAACCTGCTTCCCTTTTCGGTAAATGATTCGGCCATACTGTCCACTGCAACCGTGCCGGGTCAGGGAAATCTGACTATGGCTTTCCAGATCGATTATTCTTCCGAGACTCAGCCAATTTCTACCCTTTTTGTACCCCGGAGCATTGGGGTAACAGACCAGGCGGTTGCCTTTAGAAATAGAACAGAATTATCAGAACCCCTGCCTTCTCCTGGGGTAACGGTAGGTCCAACCTCCGTGGCAGGGAAGGAGAGACTCGAGCTGGTTAATTCCCTCATTTCCCGGATAGACAGGGCTTTGTTAAATCCGGATATAACACCCGACCAGATACAGGCCCTCAGGGGTGAGCTGGAAAAATTAACATCAGAACTTGGTTTTTAATATGCTGCGGAAAAAGCACGATCAGGGGCTGTCCCAGGCAAGGGCTCTTTACCGGGAGAAAAATTTTACCCAGGTTATTACCCTTCTGAGTCCCCAAATTTTCCTTTACCGTACGAATGCGGAATTTTATTCCATTTTAGGCTCGTCTTGTTTATACACCAACGACTTTGGAGGGGCTCACACCTATTTATCCCGGGCAATTGACCTGGATCCTCAAGAGATCAGGGCAAAGACCGGACTTGCGGTGGTACAGTTGAAACGGGGGAAATATACTGAAGCTCTCCAATTATGGCTCGATGTTTTGTCTGTCGATCCAAACAACTCCCAAGCTGCCTACGGTTTGAATTATGTCCGAAATATTCAAGAACCGGAAAACGTGCCTGTTGAACTCAGTTCCCGTCTAAAAAAAGAACTCTATCCTCCCACAGGCTTTCCCTTGAAACCAATAAAAATGTTAAGCATAGTAATGGCAACCATCCTGATTCTTGGAGCTTTCATGTACTTCCTTTACCAGTGGGTCACAGCACCTGAGAATATTACCCGGGAAGGGGGTGAATTACTGCTCATTGGGAGCGATATACCTCGACTGGCTCCTGGTGGTATGGCCCAGGTCATTCTCACTACAAGCCAAATCAATGAACTGCTGCGATCATCTGCCCGGGCTTTTGACGGATTTCAGGATAATCGGGTCAGGTATTATACGAATCAAATACTCCTTTCTAATGCTTCTGAAGATATAAAAGCC
>SKVS01000055.1 GCA_007129335.1 Spirochaetaceae bacterium | reverse complement strand
GTTCCTGCTGAATTTCTTTTTCGGTGACACTGTCCAGGCTGGAGGTACAGTCATCCAGAATGAGTATACGTGGATCCTTCAACAAGGCGCGGGCTATAGTAATTCTTTGTTTCTGTCCTCCTGAAAGACCGAGGCCGTTTTCCCCTACTACCGAGTTATACCCCTGGGGCATGGAGTGAATGAAGTCGTGGATTCTTGCAGCCTTTGCAGCCTGTATGACCTGCTCCATATCGGCTGTAGGATTCCCGAAGGCAATGTTTTCCAGAATGCTCATAGAGAACAAAAAACTTTCCTGTAAAACCATTCCGATTTTGGACCGAAGATACTCAAGTTCATAATCTTTTAGGGGAATTCCATCCAGGAGAATGTTTCCCTTCTCCGGTTCGTAGAACCGGGGTATGAGGGAGATAAGGGAGCTCTTGCCCGACCCGGTTAGGCCAAAAATTGCAACCCGTTCACCCGGTTTGATTCGAAAGTCCACACCTTCCAGAATCTTGTTGGTCTTTGGGTAGGAAAAATCCACATTTCGGAACTCCAGTGCTCCCTCTATACACCCCCGGTAGGTTCCCCAGTTCATGCTCCGCTGATCTTCCTGGGAAAGGATTTCATCAATCCGTTGAGCAGCCCCGCTTGCCAGACTCATTTGGCTCGTGTTATAGGCAAGAATAAAAATGGGAAAGCCCATAATTGCCAGATAAGAGAGAAAGCCCAGCAAAGTTCCCATGGTCATTGTGGGATTACCGCTTTGTACCCCCGCAAGAATTTGCAAACCCCCATAGGTAATGATAACCACCGAACCCAGGGTATTGGTTAGAATAAGCAGGGGATTGAGCTTGGCCTGGAGATCTGCTACCTCCAATCCCGCATCGAGCAAGGACTTGTTCTCCTGGTCAAACCGGTGGATTTGATCCTCTTCTGCAGCAAGAGCTTTTACTATTCGAATACCCCGAAGATTTTCCTGGAGAAAACTGGACAAGGTTCCAGTACGGCTGTGTTTCTGGGCAACAGCCCAGCCCATTTTTTTACTGAAATACACAACCATACCCACAACTGCCGGAATAAATCCATACACCAAAAGGGCTAGCTGCCAATTCTGAAAGAGCATAAGCCCAAGAACAGTCAAGGAAATGAGAAAAATCCTTATTCGGTGTTCTATACCGAAGGCAAAGAAATTGCGGATCATTTGCACATCGTTGGTAACCCGGGACATGAGGTCTCCGGTCCGGGCAGTATCGTAAAAAGGGGCTCCCAGGTGTTGAAGCTTTTCGAACATGGCATTGCGTATATCCCGAACCACCGACTCTCCCAAATACCAAAAACTGCGGATCATTCCGTGGAGCAACAGACCTCGGATAATTGCAGCTGCAAGAATTAATCCACCATAGTAAAATAGGGAGTCCAGGGAGCTTCCTTGCTGCAGTTGGGGATACACTGTATCGGTAATATGTCGTATAAGCAGGGGAACCGAGTATGCGACCCCATCGACCAGTACCATGAAGGTCAGGGCCAGGGCAAAAACTGCCCGGTGTTTCTTTACAATGGATCGGAATGGACGAATAATACCGAAAACGCCCGAGTAATTCTGTGGTTGTTTCACTGCTGATCCTTTTTCATTGAGCGTCTCTGGTCCGGGACTTTCTCGGGATCAAACGCTCGGTATGCTTGGGGTTATGCCTGCCAATGATTTTTGTTTTCATTCTATGCGGTAAGAATATTAATTGCATCCCCCCAGGCCTTATAATTTCAATTTTTTCCTTGGGGTAATGCCAGGCTCCCTTGTTCCCAGGTTTCCTTCCGAACCTTTCGCGCTGTTCATGGATGGTGCCATCGGCCCAGCCGGAGAGTTAGAATTTCATGAGTTTTTTTGCAATATGAGCCCGAAAACTTGACATGGGAAAGAGAACCTCTTATAGACTATAGTATAACAATGATTACCTTCTTTTTCCCGGAACGGGCAAGATTTGCCCTGAGCGTGGCAGACAGGAAACGGGTTCCTGTTCTGGTGACCATGAATTTCATTCTTGTACTCTTTTTGGTCATGGCAGCCCTTTCCCGGGTCCGAGCCTTTCCGATGGAGCTGATAAGTTGCTGGAAATTACATCCCGGGTGGGCGAATTGAGCGAGAAACTGAAATCCCTCGCAGAAAGTTATGCAACCATTGAACAGGCTTTCGAGGAGGTTCAGGCGGTAGGTGAATCCAGCATTGTCAGTATTCAAAAACTGGAAGACTGGCTTCCGGAGTTTTGAATACAGCCTTTGGGTACTGCATTAAAGAAGCAGAGATTTGCTCGGGAAAATGACCTGTTTAGGACTCATTTGTGGGGGTCTACCCAACCTCGTTGCACTATTCTGTCAGGCTTGATTGGCATACTCGTTTGCCCTGAGGTGAATCCTGGTCATAACAGGCACCAGTTCATAGGAGCAAGGTTGCCGGTTTTTCCAAATGCTGGGCAAGACTTTCCAGGAATAATGCACCCTGTGCACCATCGATTACCCGGTGGTCCAGTGTCAGGCTGATATCCAGGGTAAGGGTATCCTTGATTTCATTATCCGATCCCCGGGCAAGGGTGTTCCGCATACCTCCGATTCCCAGGATTGCTGCTTCAGGGGGGTTCAGTACTGGGGTGAAGGTTGTAATTCCATACATACCCAAGTTACTCACAGTAAATGTGCCCCCTTGCATTTCTTGGAGGCTTATTTTATTGTCCCTACATTTTTGAGCAAGTTCCCGGGCCTTTGTATGAATTTCTAGAAGACTCAATGTCTCG
>SKVS01000151.1 GCA_007129335.1 Spirochaetaceae bacterium | reverse complement strand
TTAATAGGTTCCAGACCAGCCAGGTGAGCCAGGTAAGAGAACACAAAGGCCATGGCAAGTACAACCACAAATTCCACTTCGCTGTTGGTTCCCTGCTTTCGAAAAAACCACTGTCCAATCCGGGGAACCAGGTACATGGTCAGAACCATATAGGTAATCATAAGACCGAAAAGGCGGATCCAAAACAGAACATTCGTTTCTCCCTGGCTGGAGCTGGCAACAACCGCCAAAATCAGCAGGGCCAGGGTGTCGGTAATTATGGTACCTCCAACCGCAGTGGTAACAGCGGGATTCTTTGCCAGGCCGAGCTTTATAACATCCGGAAAGGTCAGGAGGGTGTGGCTGCTGAACATACTGGCGAGCAATACTGCTACCGGAATAGTCATACCGAAGACCCAGTACCCCAGGGCCGTTCCCATTCCCAGGGGAATAAGGAAGGTCAGCATACCGAAAATGAGGGTGGGGGTACTGTTCTGTTTAACCTGATTCAGATCAATTTCCAATCCGGCAAGGAACATAATATACAGCAGACCAACCTTACCGAGCAGTTGAATGGTGGCATCCCGTTCTATGAATCCAAGCCCGAATGGTCCCACGATCATGCCGGCCAGAATGAGTCCAATGATTTCAGGCAGGCCAATTTTTCGTGCCAGGGCGGGAAAAACAAGAATAAGGACCATAATGGTACCAAAAATAAGTACCGGGTCGGAAAAGGGGATGGTGGGTAAGGCAAAATCAGGCATGGGGCCTCCTTGTTGGTCATGGTACACGGGAAAAATATGCTGGAGGTATAGTAACACCGGTTTTGATTTTTTGCATAGTGAAGCGAAGGCCGGATTTGCCCCTGCGCCCTCAATGGATCATTTCCCCGAACGATGCAGCTCTGGTTGGTGTTGCCAGGGCAAACGAATGAGAGTTACTGAGAGACTATAGATTCAAACCAATAACTCGACAATTGTCGAGTTATTGGTTTGAATCTATAGTCATGAGCGACCTAGTACTCCTGGACTTGTGTATTTTCCACTTTCAATAGTAGCCCTGCGTTTGCCCTGTTGGTGTTGCCACGGCACCCCCTTTCGGGTTATGAAATAAACCCATGGAAAACCTTATTATTGTTGGAAATATTGCTGATAATCCTTTTGTTGCTGATATTTCCCAGCACATGAAACAGGCTATGCATTATTCGGATTTAATTTCCCTGAAAAGCTATTTGAATAATGAGTTTTGTCCCCGGTACATTGTAGGTGAAGATACCTATGAAAATGTAGGGAACATTCTATCCGGTTACAATGTGCTCATTGTTTCCAGTACCCAGCAAATGTACAGCCGGGACGAGCTTGCCATGCGGAACCTGATTATAGCCCGGGCGGCAAAGGACAACGGTGCTGACCGGGTCATTTTATTAGAACCGGACCTGTTTTACAGTGCCCAGGACCGTGGTCCGAGGAAGGAACACGGATTCGTGGACTTCGATCGCAGTCCTCAGGATTTCAAAAAGTTCAACGGCCAGGCATTTACCAGTCGGCTTTATGCGGATTTGTTAAAGGAGTCGGGGGTCGATGAGGTAGTAACGGTTCACAATCACAGCAACAGTGTAAAACGCTTGTTTATGGAGAGGTTTTCCGGGAATTTTTACAATCTGCAGCCTGCGGATGTGTTTGCAAACTATATAAAAGAGAGCGACATTGTAGAACATAAAAACCTGGTGCTCTGTGCTCCGGACCATGGTGCCCTGTCCTTTGTACGGGAGGTTCACGATGAGCTTGCCATGCCCAGGGTTCCGGTAGTTATCATGAGCAAGCAGCGTACGGGAGAACGGGAAGTCGTGGTGTCCCTGGACCCCCAAAGCGACATACCTCTTGAGGATGTCAGGGGCAAGCATGTGGTTGTTATCGACGACATGGTTCGTACGGGCAATACCATTGTGGAATGTTGCCGGAAACTCCGGGAAGCCGGGGCAGCTCGGGTTGTTTTCTTCGTTACCCATTTTTATTCCAGCCAGGAAGGGCGTATTAAATTGAACGACCCGGTTATCGATGAAATAGTTACTACCAGCAGCATCCCCCAGATTCTCAACCGGGACATGCAGGGAAGGCTTCGGCATAAAATGGTTGTACTCCGGATTGCCCGGTGGATCAGTGGCTTTCTGTATCAGCATATAGATCCGACCTCCAAACCCCTTGCCCGGCCTTTGTACATTGAGGACATGTCCAGCAAAAATCCCCGGTGGAAGGGATGGGCCCTGGGAACCCTGTTCCAGGAGGACTAAGGTCCCGGAACCCCAGAGCAAGGGTCACAGCATTAGAGGGTTGATTCACTTTACAAGTATCTTGACCAGGGCAAACGCATATGGCAGTGAAAGTTACTGAGAGACTATAGATTCAAACCAATAACTCGACAAATGTCGAGTTATTGGTTTGAATCTATAGTCATGAGCGTCCTAGTACTCCTGGACTTGTGTATTTTCCACTTTCAATAGTAGCCCTGCGTTTGCCCTGGTATCTTGACTTCCAGCCAATGAGGCAGTATTATTTCCTTGGTTTTCGGGGCAGGGTGCACCGGTTGCATAAAAGCAACCAGGTAATTCCCGACCGGCGGTTAAAGTCCGCGAGTACAGGTTTCTGTGCTGAACCGGTGAAATTCCGGTACCGACGGTATAGTCCGGATGGGAGAAAACCAGGTAAATGGTAGGTGGTCTGGGTCTGTCCGGTCTCATGGGCAGATTTTTCTGCATTACCGTTTTCCGTGCCCCAAGCATACAGTGGTTTT
>SKVS01000309.1 GCA_007129335.1 Spirochaetaceae bacterium | reverse complement strand
TCCGATTTTTTCGTGACCATTGGAATGCCCTGAAAACCCAACCAAAAAACTACCAGAATTTCCAGGGAATGGTTTTGACCAATGAATTAGAGGAGAAAACTCCTGCACAACCACTGATTCTTGAACAGACCAAGGAGGGATTATCCCTGGGCAGCTGTCCGGTTGCATCGCCCAGAACCCGGTGCTGTAACCTGCAAACCCTGGATGTTATTGAGGGCTGCGGATTCGATTGCAGTTACTGCGCCATTAAAACCTTTTACCAGCCCGGCCAGGTCAGCTTCGACCGGAGCTTCGCTGAAAAACTGGCAAAGCTGGAACTGCCCAAAGACAAGCTTTACCACATCGGTACCGGCCAGTCCTCCGACTCCTTGTTGTGGGCAAACCGCTGGGGAGCCCTGGATGCCCTGGTGGATTTTGCCCACCGTCATCCCAAGGTCATCCTGGAACTCAAGACCAAATCCAAAAATATAGAACCCCTCTTGGAACGGAACCTTCCCCCCAATCTGGTCTGTACCTGGTCGTTGAATACCCCGGTGCTCATTGAAAAAGAGGAACACCGAACCGCAAGCCTGGTACAACGGTTGGAAGCTGCCCGAAAGATGAAAAAAAAAGGGGGGCTGGTGGGCTTTCACTTCCATCCCCTGGTGGATTATGACCGATGGGAACAGGATTACCAGTCACTCTGCGATCAGTTGATAGGGGAGTTCTCTCCTGAACAGGTGCTCATGGTGTCTTTGGGGACCCTGACCTTTACCCGACCGGTCATGAAGCGTTTGCGCACCAGCTTGTACCGCAGCAAAATCCTGCAAATGCCACTGGTGGAAGCCGAGGGAAAATTCAGCTACCCTCTGGATGTAAAACGCCGACTGTTCTCCCAGGTCTACCGGTGGCTGGAATCCTGGCACGAAAAGGTATACTTTTACCTGTGTATGGAGGATCAAAGCCTCTGGATGGATGTATTCTCCCGGGAATACCCGACAAATGAAGATTTCGAGCAGGATATGCTGAACAGCTACTGGGAGAAAATCTGCCTGCGCCACGGAGTTAAACAAGGAATTAATCCATGAGTCAATCCATGAGTCTGGACCTCAAAACCACACCTCAACAAGAGAAAAAAATCGTGTACCTCACCGGCTCTACCGGTGGCATTGGCAGGGCAATTTCCCAGGTTCTGGAATCCAGCGGCAGGTATACCATCGTGCCCATTACCTCCCGGTTGGAAAATTCCCAAGCCCTCCAATCCGAAATAACAGGCCTGATCAAACATACACCACCCTTTGCCCTGATTCATGCAGCGGGATTCGGGCAGTTTAAGCCCCACGAAGAAATAGCACCGAAAACTATTGAAAAAATGGTTCAGGTAAATCTGACTGCTCCAATGCTCCTTGCCAATTTGTGTATTCGCTCCTTGCGGATACAGCAGGGCCATATTATTCACATTGCCTCGGTGGAAGCCACCCGCTCAGCCAGGTGGTCTGCCCTCTACAGCGCTACTAAAACCGGTTTGCGGGCATTCAGTCACTGTTTGTACGAGGAGTTGCGAAAATCGGGAGTCCGGGTAACCTGTATTAATCCGGATCTGACCCGAACCGGCTTTTTTGATTCTCTGGATTTCCAGCCAGCCGTGGAAGCTGATGCGGCACTGGATCCCCTTGAGCTTGCTCAAACCGTTCAGCTCATTCTTGAAAGCAGGGGGGTCATCAGCGATGTAACCCTGCGACCCCGGAAGTTGGGGATTGAAAAGAAAAGGGTTTAGGATTATTCCTGATCCTTTTCTGTTATTGTTTAAATCGGAAAGCTTATTCTCCCCGGTAATATATACCGGAGGTAAGTATGAAAAAAGAAACTCCCCAGGCACAAAAGGATTTAGGAAATTCTTATCCGGGTCTTACAATGTTTAACGATGTGTTGTTCCACTATATTTTTGGTAGTACCCAAGGTACAGAATGCCTAAAGGATCTGATAAACGCTGTTTTCCGAAATTGTTCCCGTGCTACCGTTGATTCATTGGTTATTCGTAATCCATTCAACTATATTGAGTTTCTTAAGAGCAAGCAGACAATCATTGATGTTCGGGCTCAGGAGACCAATGGCAGATTTATTAATATTGAAGTTCAATTGGAAAAACAACCTCATTTTATTGAGCGGGTACTTTACTACTGGGGTAAGACCTACACTGACCAGCTTTTAGAGGGACAGGATTTTTCTGAGCTCTTACCCACTGTCGCTATTAGTTTCATCGGCTTCTCTTTATTTCCAACGAATCTTGGTATGCATGTTCCCTGTGAGCTACGAACCATGAGAGATCCTATGCATGTCATTACCCAACACTTGCAAGTACATTTTCTGGATTTTTCCCAGGTAGGGGGGCATGCTAATGAAAAAATTATGGAAAATGAGATAGAATCTATAATGTACTATATGGTTCACAATACTGAGTCAGAGAATCCGTTGATAAAAAAAATCGCTACTCGATATCCGGAGGTTTTAGTCATGGAAAGCAGATACCAGGCAGCACTTAGTGATGAACAAATCCGTATTGAAGCCGAAATTAGGGAAAAAGCAAGAAGAGATCATCGAGGACAAATGGCTTATGCTCAACAGGTTGGATTAGACCGGGGCATGCGAAAAGGGATGAAGAAGGGTTTGAAATTGGGGATTGCTCAGGGAATTGAACAAGGAATGGAGCAAGGAATTGAAACAGGACTAATCCTTGGAAAGATCGATCATGCTCAAAAACAGTTGATTTTATTCCTGAACATAAAGTTTAC
>SKVS01000199.1 GCA_007129335.1 Spirochaetaceae bacterium | reverse complement strand
AATTGCAGAAAAAAAGGAGTGCGTATGGTCGATCTCATTATTAGTTGGCTCACCGCCGGTGGTGTGCTGGCTCTGTTCTTCCTGATCTTTTTCAAGACGATTCGGATTGTTCCCGAACAGGAAGCATGGGTGGTTGAATTTTTTGGAAAATTCCAAAAAGCCCTGGGTCCGGGATTTCACCTGGTTATTCCGGTAATTCAGCGGGTAGCGTACAAGCAAATCCTCAAAGAAGAGGTAATTGACGTACCACCTCAGGTCTGTATTACCAAGGACAACGTCCAGGTAACGGTTGACGGAATTTTGTACCTGAAAATTGTCGACCCGGTGAAAGCAAGCTACGGAATAGACAACTACCGATTCGCAAGCAAGCAGTTGGCCCAAACCACCATGCGGAGTGAAATCGGGAAAATCGAACTGGACAATTCATTCAGTGAAAGAACCCGGATAAACGAAGCCATTGTTCAAGCAGTTGATGAAGCCTCTGACCCATGGGGAATCAAGGTTACCCGGTATGAAATTCGCGACATAGCACCAAACCAAACTGTTAGCGAAGCCCTGCAGCAACAGGTCCGGGCTGAACGGGAAAAACGTGCAGAAATTCTCGCTTCTGAAGGGGAACGGGAAGGACGTATTAATGTATCTGAAGGTGAACGGGAAGAATCCATCAACCTTTCTCAGGGTGAACGGCAAAAACGAATAAACGAGGCAGAAGGCCGAGCGGCAGCCATGGAAATTATTGCTGCTGCTACAGCTGAAGGAATAAAGGAAGTAGCCGAGGCGATTAACTCACCAAACGGTGACCGGGCAGTTAAACTCCGCATAGCCGAACAATTTGTAGAACAGCTACGGAAAGTCCTGGAAAAGGCAAACACCACAGTAATGCCCCACGACCTTGCACAACTGAACAGCATCGTGAACACCATTCTTCCCCGTGGAGGTAAGCAATGAACCCACTTATTATTATTGTAACTGGAATAGGCCTTTTTGTGGTTGTTTCCCTTATGAGAAGTATTCGGATTGTACCAGCCCAAACGGTTCAAATTGTAGAACGCCTTGGCAAGTACGCCGGAACCCTGTCCAACGGATTTCATGTCCTTGTCCCCTTCATTGATAAGGTGAGGTACAGCCAGAACTTAAAAGAACAGGCCATAGACGTTCCTGTTCAGACCTGTTTCACCCTGGACAATGTACGCATTGAGGTGGATGGAGTCCTGTATTTTAAGGTTGTGGATCCCAAAAAAGCTTCATACGGTATTACCGATTTCAAAGTTGGAACCATCCAGCTTGCCCAAACAACCATGCGTTCGGTCATTGGCCGCCTGGAACTGGACAAGACATTCGAAGAACGGGACAACATAAATGCCGCAATAGTTCAGCAGGTAGACGAAGCCAGCGATGAATGGGGAGTAAAAGTTACTCGCTATGAAATAAAAAACATCGAAATTCCCCCTACCATTCTCGATGCTATGGAAAGCCAAATGCGGGCTGAACGGGAAAAACGAGCCCTGGTTGCCCGATCTATTGGGGAAAAGGAATCGAAAATCAACTACTCCCAGGGAATAATGACCGAGGCGGTAAACCGTTCTCAGGGAGAAAAGGAAAAATGGGTTAACGAAGCCCAGGGACGGGCAGCAGAAATCCGTGCCATTGCCCGGGCAACTGCAACATCCATAAAAACCCTAGCCGATGCCATGTCGGTACCCGGCGGACAGGATGCTGTAAACCTCCAGCTCACCGAGCAGTACATTGGCACCCTCGCATCCCTTGGACGCAAGGAAACCACAGTGGTTCTTCCCATGGATTTGTCAAATATGGAACAGACCATGGAAACCCTGCAGAAAATGCTGAAAGTTAAATAAACGGTTACCCCAAACCCCAAGCCTTGCTGTGATTCATGTACTATACTAGAGTCATGGCAAGGCGACGGTGTTCCCTGAAACGAATAGTACCTCTACTTATTCTTGGAACTGTTGCCCTTTTCGGGCTGTTACAAATAGGGGCCATGTATGCTGTGGTATCCCAAACGTTCCGACAAAAAGAAGAACAGGAACTCCTTGGCCGAATGGAACAGTTTCTGGTTCTCCTGGACCGGGAAATAACCGGACTGGTAAATCTTGCCAAATCCTACGCAGAGTGGGATGATATGTATGATTTTGTACTGGATCCAAACCAGGATTTTGTGGAGGATTATTTTTACCAGGAATTTCTGGACAGTCAGGATATTGATGGTGTCCTGATAGTAAACACTTCAGGAAGAATTGTCTGGGCAACCCTTGCAGGATCCCAGGGCGGACCAACCAATGTACCGGATCTCCCGGTACTCGATTTGTTTCAGGTTCCCTTTTTTACCTCCTTCGACCAACGAATTTTTCCCAAGGATTTCTCTACCCTGCCTCCTACTTATATTCAGGGATTAACCTCCGGACCTGCCACCATTGCTGCCTATGTCTCCTGGCCAATTAATAATAATACCATTACTGCTGAACCACGGGGGGTACTGGTATTCCTTCGGATACTGGAAGGTGAGTTCCTGGATAACCTCATCCCCGGGGAACGTCTGTCGGTACGGTATATTCCCTACAACGAGCAAGACATGCTCCGGTCTCTGGAAAACCGGGTCTTCATGGGAGAATCAACCCTTTCGGTTTACCATAGCACAAGGGATGTAGAGGAGAAGCCCCTGGGATTCTGGCTGTTAACTATGAAACAGGAGTGGCCCCAGGAAAGCCTCCGGCTGGCTTCATACCTGGCCTTGCTCGTTGCACTGTCGGGTATT
>SKVS01000033.1 GCA_007129335.1 Spirochaetaceae bacterium | reverse complement strand
CGAGTTCGTTCATTTTTTGGCCTCCGTACCATGTTGATTATGTTGTTTCACTTCTCCTGTGAGTTGCCCGTGAGCCCAAGACCTGCCGTTTTTCTACCCGTCGCTCATGAGGAAATCCCGGACCTTAGCCAGTTTTCTTTTGATTATTTGGTGTACCGCCAGTGCGTACTGATGGTGATTCAGGTGATGCACAGCTTCTGCTTCAAAATCCCCCAAGAGCAGTTCCGTATCGGTATAGTTTTTCCATTTCTCCTGGGTCAGGAGCTTTTCCAGAGATTTTAAGGCGAGGATTTCCCCTTCAAAAAGTGCATTGTTTTCCTTCATGACGTATTCGGTTATTTCCAGGTTCTTATACCGTTCCAGTCCGGTTTGTTCCATTATGCGAAGGTCTTCTTGCAAATCCTGCAGTTCCAGCCGAATGAGTCCTATGGTGTGAGCTGCTGCTTTACTCATGGTTCTATCCTCCAATTCCTGTTATCCCAGTTCCAGTATAATGCACCCCGAACTTTTTTCCGGGGATCTTTTGACAAAAGTCCTTTTTTTCAGTATGGTAAAAAAGAGTTTCGCATGAAACTGCTTATTCCCTTTTTCCAGGAGGATTGCCGTGTCTGATTCTGACGGTCCCAGTAGACAGATTAGCCTCCAGGAACTACAGGGTTTGCTTTTCTGAGGATTGAACCGTAACCAGGTTCTGATCTGTCCCCATCTTTTATTCTAGTAACTCCCATCCGTTCCCGAAGGCATCGCATCCAGCTAAACACACCAGGAGTATGCCCATGGAAAACCAAGAAGTCCAGGTCCTGATTCAGGAGCTGTTGTCCAATCCCGAAAAATTACGAGCCGAACTGGAAGAATTGTATCCCGCAACCATTGCTGAAGCCCTGTACGACCTGGAACCAGAGGTGGTTCAGGCTGTTCTCGACAGTATTCCCCCTGAGTTGTCCGGTGAGGTCTTTTCCCTTCTCGAACCCGATACCCAGGATGAACTGGTAGACACTCTCAGCAGCGATGAGTTAGCCGAACTCATGACCATCATGTCTGCTGACGACCGGGTTGACCTGGTTAAGCGTTTGCCTGAGGAAATGGCAGACGCAGCCCTTGCTCTTATGGATGACGAGGAAAGGGAAGATATTACTCAACTGTCAGCCTACGAAGAAGGTACGGTTGGGTCGATTATGACCTCCGAATACGTTCAGCTTGCGGCAAATTTGACCGCTGAACAGGCCATAGCCTATCTCCGGCAAGAAGCTGCTGATTCGGAAACGATATATATTAGCTATATAACGGACAAAGCGAATCGGCTTTTAGGTTCCATTTCGCTGAAAAATCTCATTCTTGCCAAACCGCAGGAAAAAATTACGGAAATCATGAATACGGACATTATCCTTATTCACGATCAGGATGACCAGGAATTAGCTGCGGATAAAATTGCCCAGTACGACCTTTTGGCCCTTCCGGTGGTGGATTCGGACGAACGGCTGGTGGGAATTGTTACCCATGACGATGTTATTGACGTACTGAACCAGGAACATACCGAGGATATGGAAAAGTTCATGGGTATTACCGGAAAGCACGAGGACATGGCGTATTTGCGTACTCCTATTTGGGTTCATTTCCGTAACCGCATTGGGTGGATTATGGGGTTGGCTGTTTTGGGATTTGTCAGCGGAATGGTGTTAAAAGGATTTGAGGATGTGCTTTCCAACCTCATGGTTCTTGCCCTATTCATGCCGATGCTCGCCGATACCGGCGGAAACATGGGAAGCCAAAGTGCTACTGTGGTTATTCGTGCCCTGGCTCTTAAGGAAATTACCCTACGGGATGCGTTCCGGGTTCTGGGTAAAGAGCTGACCGTCAGTTTCATGACAGCTCTTATACTTGCGGTCATTGCCTTTGTCAGGGTTTGGCTCTTGGCCGGAGATTCGGATATTCCTGCGGGAATCAGCTTGGTTTCCATTGGGGGAGTTATTTCCCTGGCATTGGGTTTACAAGTGGTCAGTTCTACAGCCATTGGGAGCCTGCTGCCTATGGCGGCTGTTCGGTTAAAGCTCGATCCTGCGGTTGTGGCCAGTCCCGCTATTACCACCATTGTGGATGTGACCGGTATTCTAATTTATTTCTCCCTGGCCCGGCATATGTTGGGGGTTTAGGGAAACAATGGGTCAGGCATAATGTCCTTGTTGAGATAATGCATTTGTAATAAAGAAAAAAAGCTCCCCAGGGGGAGCTTTTTTGTCAGTACTTGTAAGAACTAGAATGAATAGGTAAAACTTGCAACTCCGGAAAATGTCGGGTTATTTTGGATTTCCAGATAGTCAATGGGATAAAAGCGCCCGTATTTAATGCCAAAATTCACATGGAGATTTTTCATTAGCCCAAGTCTCATTCCTGTGGTGTTGTGGTAGGATAAATATCCATAATTCATAGGTGGACTAAAAGTATTATCTATTGTTCGGCTTACCGTTGCCTGGACCCAGCCCAGGGTAAATTCGGTGAAAATACTTTTTGATTGGATGCGTAGGAAACCGTACACCGGCAGGTTCGTTATGGTTTCTGTTACCTTTTCGGTAATCCCATTTCCCAGGTCAACCTCATAGTCCCTTTGTCCGAGTGTGTGAACATATCCCCCCTTTATACCCCCAACAAAGTTTATCCGGTCAACAAAGGGAGTAAGGTCTGACATGTCGTAGTCGAAGGGTAAGGTGTAGCCTACTCCTACCAGAACAGGTACGCCTATAAGGTTCCAGTCATTAAAAAGTCGGGTGGAGTAGGGGGTAAAACTGATACCCGATTCAACTTCCACGATAGT
>SKVS01000286.1 GCA_007129335.1 Spirochaetaceae bacterium | reverse complement strand
CGGATTTTCCTGGGGCTTTCAATTCCAACATTGTTAACGGTTTTTCTGTTCAGCTTTTTGTGGAATTGGAATGAGAGCTACATTACTACTACCTTTGTTCGTACCGGATTGAAACTGGTAACCCTGCAGTTGGCAGTTTTCGACAGTAATTTTGTCCGAATTGCAGGATCATTACCCGAAATGGCTGAAGGTGCACGGATCAATGAAGCTTACAAAATGGCTGCAACGGTTATATCCATTACTCCACTTATTATCATGTACATTTTTGTCCAGAAAAAGTTTATTCAGGGTATTGAACAAACAGGTATAACGGGAGAATAAGATGTATAGAACAAACACAGATACTCAACAAAGAACCCCTTTACACTGGTTTATTCTGCATAGCACAAGGCTTATAATTGTTCTCGCTTTTGCCCTGGGAGCCGTATCATGTACCTCCCAGCATCGAGACATTGTTGCTCCAACCTGGCAGCCTCCTGAGCCTTTAGATCCAGATTTCCAACTGGTCTGGTCCGATGAATTCGATTACACCGGATTACCCGATCCGAGTAAATGGGGCTACGATGTGGGTGGCCACGGTTGGGGAAACCGGGAACTGCAGTTCTACACCAATGACAATAACGCCTGGGTAGAGGATGGACGACTAATTATTGAAGCCCGAAAAGAATCCCGGGGAGGCAGGGACTACACCTCAGCCCGCCTAGTGACGAAGGGAAAGGGTGACTGGCTGTATGGCCGTATAGAGGTTAGAGCCAGAATACCCGCCGGCAGGGGAACTTGGCCGGCCATCTGGATGCTGCCCACCCAGAATAAATATGGCATTTGGCCAGCTTCTGGGGAAATTGATATTATGGAGCACGTGGGTTACGATCATGGAGTCATCCATGGCACGGTGCATACCGAACGGTACAATCACATGAAAGGTACCCAGTTAGGTGGAACCCGGCGGGTACCCACCGCAACCGAACAGTTTCATACCTATTCGGTTGATTGGTATCCTGATAGAATTGAATTTTTTATCGACGGGCAACAGTATTTTCGATTCAATCCATCGGTATATCGATTGAATCCGGGATTCCAGGAATGGCCCTTTGACCAACCCTTTCATTTACTGCTCAATATTGCCGTTGGCGGAGATTGGGGTGGAGCCAGGGGTATTGATGATGAAATCTGGCCGGTAAGAATGGAAGTGGAATATGTCCGGGTGTATCAGGATGTTAATTTGAAACTGGAGTAAGAAATGGCCATCATGGATGTGACGGTAAATGCGACCCGAATATTGAACTCAATCTGGATGCACCCGGGTATTAGCCGCATAGGCCTTTCCCGGGAGCTTAACCTGAACAAATCCACCATTACAAAAATTGTGTCTAACCTCATGGCTGAAGGGCTGGTTCTCTTGTCTGAAACCCCCGATCAGACCGATAACAAAGGGCGCAGACCCACAGGGCTTTTCTTTAATACCGAACTTGGGGTCATTTTGGGTATTGAGATCCAAACCGATTCCTGGAATGGAGTCGCTGTGGATCCCAGCGGTAAGGTTGTTGATTCTTTCTCTTCAACATTTTTGCCTTCGAACAGTCAACTCATTCCTATTGTTGATGAGGCAATTTCTTTTGGTCTTGCCAGGCAAGAGGCGGCGGGCAGAAGGATTCTTGGAGTTGGATTAGGTCTCTCGGGACAGATTAACCCCTATCTGGGAATAATCTTATCGTCCAACCCCCTCAATATTCATGAACCCCTGGATATTCATGATTATTGCTTTACCCGTTATCCCTTTCCCGTAGTAGTAGAAAACGATGCAAACTGTTGTTGTTGGAATGTTATACTCGAAAAAAAGAGCCTGCATCCACGAAATTTCTTATGCGTACTGGCAGAACAGCGGCGCACAGGCTGGGGAACTGAACAGGATATTGCAGATGTAAAAGGAGTTGCGGTGGGGCTCGGACTTGTAATTAAGGACAGTGTTCTCCATGGTGACCGGTTCTCCGCAGGGGAGTTTCAAAGTGTGTTCAAGGTTCAAACTAATCCTACCCAGTTTGATTTACCTACCCAGGAGCTGTTAACCATGTACACCGATACGGAGATCTGGGAGCGGACGGTTCAGGAACTCAGTCGGAATGTGGCTCTATTAGTTAATGTTCTAAACATTTCCCTGGTGAAGGTTTTTGGGAACTTTGTACTTGATGCTCCCCGTTTCCAATCCATTCTTTACGAGGAGATTCAGGTAAACTGGCCTTACGATAATGAAGTACAGTGTGGAATTGAAATTTCTGCCAATGGTTCGGATTCGGTGGCTATAGGAGCTGCGGGATATTTTCTTCACCGAATGTTCTCCATGCCGGATATTTGGGAGGGAAACGAATCGGTATATCCTGAAGGAATTGACCTGTTGCGGATGGCCTTGGACTCGGGATTTCAAGGCAAGCGCAAAAGGACCAACGCTACCAAAGAGCCGGTAATGAACACATAGTTGTGTTTCCCTAGTTTTTCCTCAAAGAGGATCCGGCTGACGATTAATGTCAGCCCAATTATTCCTACGCTATTACTGGTAAATACCTGAAAACCTTGAATATTTTCGAGGGCCCGGGAGAGGAAATACGCTGTGCCAAAGTTCGTTAGGCCCAGGGGGATTCCAATTACCCAGGTTAAAGAGGTAAATTTTTGTTTGTAGAAAAGGGTTAAACCTAGACTCACAACAAAAGCAGCTGCAAACAGAAGCCCAAAAAAGACTCCCGGATCCGACTGGGGAAAAAGTTCGGTGCGGATTTTTAAGAGAGAATCATTCAAAGCAAACAAGGTATACAAAGCGAATG
>SKVS01000168.1 GCA_007129335.1 Spirochaetaceae bacterium | reverse complement strand
TCAGGCAGGTGTTTTGGTGCCTGCGGATTGGCTCCGGTCATGATGGTAGGAGATGAGGTTCTTCAACGGGTAAAGCCTGCAAAACTGAAAGAGATCCTGGAATATTTCCGCAACGAATCAGGAACTACCCAGAGCGAAGATAATGAAGATAGCTTCCATGCCCCAAAGACCCAGGATACAGGAAAGGGGAAAGACCATGAATGAAATTTGTGTACGAATTTGCGGTGGTGGAGGATGTCTTGCTTCTGGATCCCAGATTATTGCCCAGGAGTTTGAACGGTTGGTTGCTCAGAATAAGGAAGCCCTTGGCGGGAAAGTCCAGGTTCATCTGAAACATACTGGTTGCCAGGGACCCTGTTCCCGGGGACCTGTTGTAACAATAGATCCCGATGGGACGGTATACGGTCCCTTGAAACCAGAGGATGTGCAATCCATTGTTGATCAACACCTTTTGCACGGTCAGCCAGTAGAAAACCTGATTTTCAATGCCAAACCCTTTTTCCAGGGACAGACCAAACTTGTTCTGCGGAATTGTGGAAACATTGATCCAACCAAAATATTTGAATATGAACAAGCCGGGGGATATCGGGCATTGGTAAAGGCCCGGAAGGAGTTACGTCCCGAACAGGTCATTGATATGGTAAAACAATCGGGACTCAGGGGCAGGGGAGGAGCCGGCTTTCCAACCTGGCGGAAATGGGATCTGGCGCGCAGAAAGACCCTGGACAACCTGGAAAAGGAAAAAGAAGGCCTGCCTCACAAGGAAAGTTACATTCTCTGTAATGCAGACGAGGGAGATCCCGGAGCCTTTATGGACCGGAGTCTTTTGGAGGGGGACCCCCATTCGATCATTGAAGGTATGGCTCTGGCTGGGTACGCTGTGGGTGCTCATAAAGGTTATGTTTACGTCCGGGCAGAGTATCCTCTGGCGGTGCTGAGACTGAATGAGGCGATAGAGCAGGCAACCCAAAAGGGATACCTGGGCAAAGACGAGTTTCAGCTGGAAATCCGCAAAGGATCGGGAGCTTTTGTATGCGGAGAAGAAACTGCCCTTATTGCATCTCTGGAGGGGAAGCGGGGAGAACCAAGGCCCCGGCCACCATTCCCGGCGGATGAGGGTCTGTGGGGATGCCCTACGGTACTGAATAATGTGGAGACCTATGCGAATGTTGCCCCCATTATTGACCTGGGACCCGAGTTCCTGACCAATGTGGGCACCGGATCCAGTCCGGGAACCAAGGTGTTTGCCCTTGCAGGGTCGGTATTAAATACCGGGCTTGTGGAAGTTCCTATTGGTACCCCCCTGGGAGAACTTATTTACGATATCGGCGGTGGTATTCCTGGTGGGCGACAATTCAAGGCAGCGCAAATTGGCGGGCCCTCGGGGGGCTGTATTCCCAAGGATCATCTGAATGTACCTCTGGATTACGATTCGTTGAAGGAGCTGGGCGCAATTATGGGTTCCGGCGGGCTGATTGTCATGGACGATGAAAGCTGCATGGTCGATGTGGCCCGGTTTTTCCTTGATTTTGTGCAGGATGAGTCCTGCGGTACCTGTTTGCCTTGTCGGGTGGGTACCAAGAGAATGCTGGAAACTATAGACCGAATTGTAAATGGTTTAGGTTCTCTTGAGGATCTGGACCAGCTGGAAGCTCTTGGAACAACCATTGGGGAAACCGCCTTGTGCGGGCTTGGACAAACCGCACCCAATCCTGTGCTTTCAACCTTACGCTGGTTTCGCCAGGAATATGAACAGCATATACAGGAGGGTCACTGTGCTGCCGGGGTTTGCCCGTCCCTGGTTCGAGCCCCTTGTCAAAGTGCCTGTCCTGCGGGGGTGGATATTCCGGGGTTTGTTGCCCTTACAGGGGAACGGAGGTATCAGGAAGCCCTGGTACTACATCGCAACCGCAACCCCTTTGCTGCAGTGTGTGCCCGGGTATGTTTTCATACCTGCGAGGATCATTGCCGCAGATCCAGTCTTGATTCACCAGTGTCTATTCGGGGAATTAAACGGTTCCTGACCGACCAGGAAGTGGTAATTCAGCGGCCGGAAATCCGTATCAATCCGGAAAATGCCGATTTCAAGGTTGCCATAATAGGTGCAGGTCCTGCTGGATTATCCTGCGCTTACTTCCTTGCCCGTCTTGGTTACCGACCGGAAATTTTTGAGGCAGAACATCGTCCTGGAGGTATGTTGGTTCAGACCATTCCTGAGTACCGACTTCCCCGGGAAGTGCTGGCCCGGGAAATCCGGATGATCGAGCATATGGGAGTTACCATTAAAACCGGTATGCGCTTCGGTACAGATATAACCCTGGACAGCCTGAAGGAGCAGGGATATCAGGCAGTATTTTTCGGTATAGGTGCATCGGGAAGCTCGAGCCTTGGTATCCCCGGTGAGGAAGCAGATGGTGTATTACAAGCCCTTCCCTTTCTGAAAGAATACAATATTCGGGGCTCGGTTCCCGTAGGGAAGAATGTCATTGTTGTTGGCGGGGGGAATGCAGCCATTGATGCTGCAAGAACCGCGTTACGCCTTGGGGCAGAAACAGTCGAGGTTGTATATCGAAGAAGTCAGGACCAGATGCCCGCCTATGCCGAAGAAGTTCAGGAAGCAATTCGGGAAGGAATAGGTTTGCGATGCTTAACCCAGCCGGTTGAGATTTTGGTGGAAGATGGGAAGGTACAGGGAATGCTGTGCAGCCCTATGGAGCTTGGCAGTTTCGACTCCAGCGGCCGGCGGCGGGCCATGCAACAAAAGGGCAGCATGATTCGTCTGAAAGCCGATCAAATCATTCTTGCGGTAGGCCAGACTATGGATCCCGCAGCTCGGGATGCCATTACCCTGCCAATGAATGACAGTGGTTTTATTCATTGTGATCCAGTGACCGGAGCAACTGAGCTTGACTGGGTGTTTGCCGGAGGAGATTGTGCAACTGGACCCGACTCGGTGGTCGGGGCAATTGGAGCAGGAGAAAAGGCAGCAGTGTCCATGGATGTTTTTCTGACCGGAGCCTCCCATGCGTTCTGGAGAACTGAATCTCCTGTGGATGTAAGTTTTGATCCCGATGCTGATCCTGTACCCTGGGGACGGGAAGCCCTTCCTGCTCTGGATGTGAACAGGAGGGTTCACAGCTTTGAGGAGGTGGAAAGGTCCTGGAGCGAGGGTTCGGCAATCAGGCAGTGTTTACGCTGTCTTCGCTGTGATTATGGGAAACCGGTAAAGACCTTAGATCCGGCACTGAAGACTTTCAATTCTACAGACTCAAAAGAAAAGGAGGTAGCCCATGCCTCAAATTAGCATTAATGACCGACCGGTGAGCTTCGAACCTGGTGATACCATATTACAGGCTGCAAAACGGGGTGGCTACCATATCCCAACCCTGTGTCATATGGAAAACTGTGCCCCCCTGGGTGCTTGCCGGGTTTGTATTGTGGAACTTCGGGGTGCAGCGGTGCTTCCAGCAGCCTGTTCGACCCCAGCGGTTGAGGGAATGCAGGTGTATACCCACACTTCCCGGGTACGAAAGGCCCGTCGGACCGTGGTTCAGCTCATGCTCAGCGAGCATCAGGGAGATTGCACCCTGTGTGAACGGGCGCAGGAGTGTGAGCTCAGGGATATAGCCGCATCTCTGGATCTGCGAATGCAGTCCTATCAAGGGTGCAAACCACCAATGACCATTGATGCAAGTACCCCCGCCCTGGTTCGGGAAACCGGAAAATGTATAGGTTGCCGTCGATGTGTTCGAATGTGTAATAATGTTCAGGGAATTGGAGCTCTGTTTCCCCAGGGCAGGGGATTTGAAACGGTCATTGGGCCTGCCTTCAACCAGCCTCTTTCGGAAGTGGTCTGTGTCCAGTGTGGACAGTGTGCTGCGGTTTGCCCTGTGGGAGCTATTTATGAGAAAGACCATATGGAAGGGGTGTGGCAAGCCCTGGAGAATCCCGATAAACGGGTAGTAGTACAGGTTGCTCCGGCAATTCGGGCAGCCATAGGCGAGCCCTTCGGCTTTCCCCCTGGAACAAGGGTTACGGGAAAACTTGCCACTGCCCTAAGGAAACTGGGATTCAGCGATGTGTTCGACACGAATTTTACCGCAGACCTCACCATTCTGGAAGAAGGCACGGAATTGCTCACCCGTCTGACCAAGGTACTGCGGGACAAGGAACCTGCGGCCCTGCCTATGTTTACCAGCTGTTCACCCGGGTGGATTCGGTTTACCGAGCAGGTGTATCCATCCATCCTTGACCATATTTCAACGTGCAAAAGTCCCCAGCAAATGTTCGGTGCCCTTGCCAAGACCTACTACGCTGACAAACTATCAATTCCATCCAGCGATATGACCGTGGTGAGTGTCATGCCTTGCACGGCGAAAAAGTTCGAAGCCGGCAGGGCTGAAATGGGACGAAATGGACTGGCAGATGTGGACTATGTTCTGACCACCCGGGAACTTGCCAAAATGATAACCGCCGGAGGTATTGATTTTGCCAGTCTGGAAGATGAGCCCATGGATGCTCCCCTGGGAATCAGCTCCGGAGCTGCGGATATTTTCGCTAATACCGGTGGAGTTATGGAAGCTGCTCTGCGCACGGTGTACGAACTGATTACCGGACGGGAACTGCCGGGAACGGATTTGCATGTACAGCCTTTGGCTGGATTACAGGGGATTAAGGAAGCCCAGGTAAAATTGGAAAACCTGTTACCCGATTATTCATTTCTAGAAGGTGTAACCTTACGGGTCGCGGTAGCCCATGGCTTGCAAAATGCCCGAGTGTTGGCAAAACAGGTGGCAGATGGAACCAGTCCCTATCATTTTATCGAGGTAATGACCTGTCCCGGTGGGTGTATAGGCGGTGGTGGCCAACCGCGATTTACTACCGATGAAATTCGCCAGGCCCGCATCGCTGCAATATACGCTGAAGATGAAGGGAAAGAAATTCGTAAAAGTCATTTGAATCCTGAGGTGGAAAAGCTTTACAATGAATATCTAGGTGCCCCATTGGGACAATTGTCCCATGAATTATTACACACCAGTTATGGAGGAAACCATGAAAATCCGGGACATTCTTGAGCAGAAAGAACAGTCGGTTCTCAGCATTGGACCACGGGAATCAATTCGCAGTGCGGTGGGTATAATGAATACCAAGCATGTAGGTGCATTGATGGTCCTTGGGCCTCAGGATGAGGTTCTGGGGATTTTGTCTGAACGGGACATCATGAGAAACATCGATGAAAAAGTTCTGGACAGATCGGTGGAAGAGCTCATGACCAGCAAAGAGCATCTTGTGGTTGGACATCCAACCGACTCTATTGATTATGCCATGAATATTTTTGTAACAAAAAAAGTGCGACACCTTCCCATTATTGATGAGCAGACCGGAAAACTCGATGGCATAATTTCCATTGGGGACGTGGTTCGATCTCAGCTTTCGGATGTGGAGTTTGAAAACCGAATGATGATGAATTATATTATGGGATCTTACGGGACCTGAGCCAGGTGTCTTATGAAAAACGCTAATCAAGGAAATTTCAAATAATTGAGGAAATTTCCCCCAAGGTTAGTATCAGGTAAATAATTCAGCAACCTTCAGCAAGCTTTCTGCCGCGAACATTTCGGCTTGCTGGAGGTGTTTTTTCCGAACAGAACAGACAAGTTCGTTCAGAGATCCTGCAGGCAGGGGAAAATTCTGCAGGTCCCGGGGACTCTTGCACAGTACGGTCAGTTTGGTTCCCCATGGTCTCTTTTTCAACCCAATAGTTTCTATTGAGGTAAATGGGATATGTATAGATTCCATTGGTCCTTTTGGAGCGTCGAACATGTCGTATATTCTCCATTCAAGGGACACGCCCGTTGTCTGTACTCCCGCAACTCCCTGGACGGTTGTAAATCCAAGATCAATTGAAAAGGGAACCGAACAAATGGTAAGAGCTGGTAATTCAGAATCTGGACTCTTTTCCGGTACATCCGGGTTATTATCAGTACTCATGAGCTTACTATAAAGGGAAAAAGAGTATAGTGCAAAAGGTTGTGCCGCTTCTGACCTGTCTTTGGCTGGCTAAGATTCCAGATTTTTGAACCATTTCCCAGATGAAGGTCTTCTATGGGGACACCCGGGCCAACAGCAGGGCTTTTTCTTTCCCTCTTGTAACTCTGCAACCATTCGGTGAATATGTTCTGCCCGGGTTTCGGGTTTTTTCACAATAGTAACCCAACAGATCCACTCGTTTCGTTGGATTGGAGTTAGGTTATTCCAGCGGTCCAGGAGGTCCGCAGACGTTTGCAGAATTTGGTGTATATCATCGGGGACATCGTGGAGAATGCCGGAAAGAATCTCTATCATAAACATATTCTATACCAAAAATCTTGCTTTTCATGTACAATGACCCAATGCAAAGTACATTTGTCCATGGCCTGTCAAATTTGGCGTACTTCCTTTTAAAACCGTATATCCGCTATCGTTTTGGCAAACTCATGCCAAAAATGCACTACGAGGTGCATCCGGATATTGACCTTAAGCGAAAAATTCCCTTTCTCTTAATTGGCAATCACCAATTCGAAGTGGATTGGGCTGCTGTCGGTACCATTTGGAAAAACAAACCCAGTCCAGTGCTCGCTCGTTCTTTGGTCATCAGTGCGTTTGAACGGTTTAAGTTGGAGTTTTTGGCATCGGGACTTATTACCTCACCCGGTGAGAAGCAAATGCGGATCATCAGGGATATTGATCAGTCAATTAAGCTGGGCAGACCGGTTCTTGTTTTTCCCGAAGGGGAAATTACCAACTTCGGTGAATCCCGACCAGTTGATAAATCCATTGGCAAACTCGTCAAAATTCTGAACACTGATGTCATTATAGCCAAATGTAAAAACGGTTTTATGTCCCTGCCCCGCTGGGGTACCTCGTATCGCAAAGACCGGGCAGTTTTTGTGGAAATATTCCCTTTGTTTAAACGCGAACAGCTGCCAGAACTGGATCCATCCACAATTCACACATCAATAGAACAGGCCATTTATCACAATGATTTCGCTGACCAGCGCACCCGGATGCGATCCATTGGTGGGGATGCCATGGCTGAAGGGCTTGATGATTATGTTTACGTGTGCTCAGCTTGTCATGCTTTGCACACCCTGGAAGCCCGGGGCAACAGTATACATTGTAGTGCCTGCAGCAAGGAATTCCTGATTAACGAATATGGGTTTATCGAAAACGCACCCTTCGACACCCTGGTCGACTGGAACAATTTCCAGAAACAGTATATACCTGACCTGAAAGCCATGGAATTCAGCAGTCCTGCGGTGTTCTACGATGTGGATTATCCAAACTACTGCCATACGGTTTTAGGGGAGTTTACTATCCGCTATGCTTCAGGGCATTTTCATTTTGAAGGGACCGAAAAGCTGCTGCCTTCCACCCTCCACAACGAACCTATTCCAACGGTTATCCCGGTAAATAAACTTTTGTATGTGACCCTGTCTCATCGGAATGCTCTGATTTTTTCCTACCAGAATAGGAATTATTTTATAAAGATTGCCCACCGGGCGCACTCGTTTCGCCTGGTTTGTGAGCCCGATTAGGAAGTGCCATGAATCACCAAGAGAAAGTACAGTATGTTCAGGAAACCTATGGGGAAGTAGTAAAAATTCCGAACTTGTACAAGCTGTTTTGGAAAGTAGGATGGAAAACTCCACCGCCGGTTTTTCAGTCGTTTCCTGAGTTGCTTGTTTCTGATATTTTTTTTGTCCTATTTATAGCTACCTTTGCTGGTGTTTTTGATTTCCTGCTTTTTCGGGATGATGGTGAGTGGTCAACTCTTTTTGCTTTTCTACGTATCAGATATTGGATTATCCTTATTGTTTTGGGCCATGTATGGGCTGTGATAGATTGGCAAATAAACCGGTGGATAAGAAAGAAGCATAATCTACCCCGGTGGCGGGATATTGAGCCTGAACTATGAAATAACTGTGTAAATTGAACATACAGTGTTAAATCTGCATAGTTATTTTACTCATCCTGTAGTTTCAGCAGTTCATTGGGCGTGCTTTCCTGTTTCGTCGGGATAATCCAAATAAGTACTATGGCTTTCACTACAATCAGGGAAAACAGGAAAATCCTCAACCACAAGGCCGATACTAAAAATACCGCGGTCAATCCAATGGACAGGGAAGCAATAAGAAAAATCCTGACCTTTGCCTTAATGCTCATGCCCCTGCCGCTTTTCAGATCAGCCAGAAATGGACCAAAGACCTTGTGATTTGTTATGTAGGAGTGCATCCGCGGACTGCTGTGGGAAAAGCAAGCCACCGCCATCAGCAGGAAGGGGGTAGTGGGAATGCCTCGAATGACCACCGTTACCGATGCTAAAACCAAGCTGATGATTCCGAGAGCAAACAACAAACCCCGAACCACAGGATTTAATGGTACATTTTCTGTGGTCTGGGGTTTCATTGGTTCTCCTGTTTTTTATGAACTAATCTATGGCTACTTTGGGGCAATTTTGGGGCAATTGTGCTGTCGAAAATTGCTGCACCTTATTGGGTATCCACAACCGTTATCAGTCCCCGCATGTAGGGGTGTATTGAACAAATATATTCATAGCTGCCCGGTTCGGTGAAGGTGAACTCAAAGGTTTCAGCGTGCATTAACAGCTCGGACCTGAACCGTTCGGGACCATCTGCCCGGACAACAACCACGTCGTGTTTACCTGTCCGCTCACCTTCCAGCATATCAAAGACGTCCTCATTAATCCACCGGACTGTACTTCCCACTGGAACTTCTGCCCGCTTGGGGTAGTAGCTGTTTCCGACCATTTGGATCTGAATCTGATCTCCGTCCCGATACCGTACCGGTACATCCAGGGTATCGCTGCCCAGCCCAAAGGGGCTGACAAACCGTTTTGGATCCACTGGTGGGGGATCGGTAGGGCCTTCGCTGGAAATGGAGCCTACCCGGGGGGAATCCTGCCGGGAATCCAGAACCCCCACGGCTCCCTTAATGGCCTGGGTGCCAAATGCATGGCTTACCAGCAGGAAAGAGCCCTCATCGGGAACCTTCCAGTCAATTACCCAGGAGTCCGTTGGGCCGGTAACCACCGACTGGGTTCCCTCCATCAGGTTCCGGGGATTGCCGCCATAATAGATGTAGTCCCAAATTCCACCGACAGCATGGAAGGTGGAAGTAAGGTTCGGCCCTACATTCAAATAATAGAACCGTACATAGTCTCCCGGGCGGGCGGGAATCGGGTCCCGAACGTACCTAAAGGTTTCCCCGTTAAACATGACGTACAGGGCTTTGCCGTCGAAAAAGTCCCTGCCGTCGGCATAAACCTCATGTTGAATCAGGTAAACCCGCAGGTCAGGCTCACGGCTCAGGTCTTTCTCCATCTGGTACTTTTCCTTGGGTTCAACAACAATCATGCCAAATTGGCCGCCCATGGTATGGGCCATAATTCCGTGGCCGCCGGGGGCACAGTGGTACATGTATACCCCGGGGTAATCCGCATAAAAGGTCAGTACCCGGGTTTCTCCCGGAGGAATGTTTCCCACGTGGGCCGATGTCTGGGTATTTGCTGCGTGAACTGATAGGCCGTGGGTCACCGAATCCACATTTATTACGGTAATTTCCACGGTATCCCCTTCGTTCACCATCAGTTGGGGGCCGGGCATAATACCATTGAAGGTAAAACCTTCAAACGCAACTCCGTCTCCAATGGGAATGGTATCCGATTGGGTTAACAGTTCGAACCGTTGGACTACGCCGGTTCGGTTGGCCTGTCTGTTTCTGGTCTGATTTGTACATCCTGAAAGAAGAAGTAATGCTGCCAGCATTAACAGTATAAGGCTGAATGCTCTTGATTTCATATGATCCTCCTATGTCTGCAATTCCATTAATTCTTTTAGTTCCAAACTGCTCCAAGGGCGATTATTGCCTCAACGGTTGGCAAGGCAGTTCGTACAGCCTGGGGAAGGGTTGATTCATCCGGCGGCATGAAGGCTTCAGGATTGCCAACGATAATTCTTCCCACATGTCCGGCAGCCTCGTGGGGTACACATAAGTAGTCGTAAACCCCCTCAACGGTAAGGGTAATTTCGAAGATCTCCCCCCTGCGGGTCAGAAGACCCGAATCCCATGACTGGGCCGTTGGTGGAATTCTGTCGGGAAAACCATTATCCCGGTGGTACGCTGTTGCTGAATGCATTCCTGTCCGGTTCACGAACCGAATTGTTGTTCCCGGTTCTACATGGATTCCAACAGGATCGCTATAGCTACTGCTTCCGCTCATAAACATATCGATTATGACTACCCCGTTTTCCCGAACTACCTCTTTTTGTTCAGGGGATTGGGGAGGCTGCGGGGTTTCGGCAGTACCGTGGTGATCGTGATCTGCATGGAAATCGGCAGGTTGATTGTCCGTGCAGCCGTTAAAAATGATCAGACCAATGAGAATGATCATGGGCCAATAGGGTTTTCTTGTTCTGTTCATAAGGTGAGTTTAGGGGTGTTTTATTGTTTGGAAATTGATCTAGATCAATTTCTGATTAAATAAATCAGGATATTCTGATGATTATGAAAACATCAACTCAGGTTATTATTAAGGTTGGAATTATTGGCCTTGCCCTGGCATTGCCATTGGTTCCCATGGTTAGCTGGTTTCAAGCGGTAGAAAGAACGTATCGCTCGGTTCGTCATATTCCGTTATTGACTTTATATATGCCCGCAAGACTGTTAGGTTTAGTCGGATTTGTGCTGATGTTTTATCAGTTTGTG
>SKVS01000051.1 GCA_007129335.1 Spirochaetaceae bacterium | reverse complement strand
GCCCAGCGTCCGAGGTTAACTGCATTCTTCAGCCCAGGAAGAAGATCCCCAATACGTTCAAGATCCGCAACAGCACCTTCCACCTTGATCTGTCCCAGAAGGCCCCGGAAGTCCTGAATTTGTCCCACCCCGGGAAAATCCGGATGGACAAGCAGTTTGGACACCAGGTCTACCATGGTCAAGCATTCACGTGCCCGGGACTCTTCAGGAAAAAACCGATCTTCGTACCCCAAATGCAGTTCCGGACCAAACCAGGCAGTACAACAATGGCTGGTAAGAAACCCGAGGATTTTAGGAAATTCCAAGACATGCAAACTGTGGGTATTCACCGGGAGTACCGCCCCTTTCTCGCGTAGGTTATTTCTTCAAGTATCCGAAGGTAACTTTCGTACCGGTCTTCATGGATCAGACCATCCTCAAAAGCCTGCTCGACCCTGCAATGGGGTTCATGATTGTGGGTGCAGCCGGAAATGGCGCATTCGGACCGAAACTCTTCAAACTCCGGAAAATAAAAGCCCAATTGGTCTGGTTCGATGAACGATACATCCAGTTCTCTGACCCCTGGAGTATCGATAAAATACGTGCGGGAATCGGGCCCAGGATAACAACGGGACAGGGTTGTGGTATGCCTTCCCCGCTGGTACTTTTCACTCACATCACCGATTTTTGCCCCAACATCGGGAAGCAGGGTATTCAGAAGACTGGATTTACCAACCCCCGATTGACCCACAAAGGCTGTGGTTTTCTGATGGAGAACCCTGGCAAGTTCGTCTAAACCGTAACCCGTATGAACGGAAATGGGAATGACCGGGTATCCCAAGCGGGAAAAATCCCCAATTCGCTCCTGTACTTGCGGGGAAAGAGGACCTTCCACCTTGTTTATGACTACCAGAGACTGAATATCGTCGTATTGGGCACACAGGAGGGCCCGGTCAATAAATCGGGGTCGAAAGGGGGGAGATTGGACGCACCCCATAATGAGAACCTGATCGATATTCGCTGCCAGGGTCTGCATGCCCATGCGTTTTTTGTTCCACCGGTGGAAGGCATTGGTCCTTGGACACCGATGGGTAATTTGCCCGCTTTCATCCACCTGAACATAATCACCGGGAGACAGGGGATTGTGAGGTTCATCATCCAGTGCCAACACCTTCCCTTTCAGCCGGGCTTCCCTAATAGAGCCGTCGGAAAAGATGAGTGAAAAGATATTGTTTGCACCCCATAAGATCATGGCTTTATTGTCCATTGCTGACTTCCCCGGATACAAGCTTTTTTTGATCGATGAGCCATTGAAACAAGGGCCCAGGCTTCTGTTTACCCGTGTGGATTAAACGGGGAATAACCGGATCGGCCTCCTTCGGAAAAGCTGGCTGATCCAATTTCTGCGGATTATTCATAAGGTGTTCAATCCGCCTGCTAATACCATCCCGTGAATCTACAAGGGTAATCCCTGGTCCAAAATACTCCCCGAGCTCCTCATGTACATGAAGAAAATGGGTACAACCAAGTACAACCTGATCAACCTGTCCCTGAACAAATTCCTGCTTTGCCTGTTGAACAATATCATCCACCTTTACCGAAACGCCCGGGCGGGACAGCTCAATTCGGGAAACCAACCGATCAACCGGGCATTTTACCAGGGTAAATCCAGGAGCATACCGGTTATACAAGCTGTCGATGTATGGATCACTAATTGTGCGAGTCGTAGCAAGAACGCCCAAAGACCTTTTCTTCGAATTCAAGGCTGCAGGTTTTATTGCAGGCACGGTGCCTACAAAGGATATTTCCGGATAGGTTTGTCGGAGAAAATCAAGACCAACAACGCTTGCGGTATTACAGGCAAGGACGATAATGAGGGGATTTAAGGGGAGAATGTAATTCTCCATATTTTCTTTCAGTATTGCTTTGAGTTGAGTTTCGGTTTTGGTGCCGTAGGGGAAATATGCATTATCGGCCAGGTAGGTTGCCCCTATGCCGGGATTCCTTTCGAGAAAATGAAATAGATAGGGCAATCCCCCGACACCCGAATCTAGAAAAACAACGTGCTCCATGGGACTTACCGGTTAATCTGTTTCTGAAGGGTCGGATTCATCGGAGAACAACCGGGAAAAAGGATCTGAACCTTTAGAGGTATGAGAAGTTCCCTCGGCAGAATCAAGCCCGAATAAAGCATGTAATTGATTTGCAGATTCCGGTTCTCCTGGGGACTGTTCATTGCCGGGTGACGAGAAACGAAAAGAGGGGCAAAAGTTTCTCCGTTCTTTTTCATACACCGGATCTTCAATGGTCTCCCGGCAATCCCAATGGCTTCCGGGACTGTAGTAGGTACAATTTCTGCAACACCGAACATCCCTTCGACAACCTGGGCACTCCAATGTCCTTGGGGTTGATGCACCACCATACCCGCTGTCGAGGAACTGAGCAAAGGATTGTTTGCAATGGTAACACTGGGCCATAGCCAATGGTACCCCACTTTTTCATGGTTTACAAGCAATCACATATTGCACAAAACCAAATGGAGGTTACACTGGAACTATGTTTACCCGAATTGAATGCAAACAGCCAGGATGCTCGAAGTTTCAGGTTGCTTCCAGCCCGTTTTGCCCGGAACATCATCCCGACAAACCTACGTTGATGGCAGATTTGAAGAACCACTTTGCCAAGGAGCAGGTACATTCAAATGGGAAATATACCGGCTTAACCTTTGTAGATTTTGACTTTTCCGGAAAACAATGGATCTGTTGTGATTTTAGTCATTCAACCTTTCAGGGTTGCTCCTTTGAAAATGCTTCATTTATGCTATGTTTTTTTGAACATACCAGAATTG
>SKVS01000122.1 GCA_007129335.1 Spirochaetaceae bacterium | reverse complement strand
TCATGGGGTGGACATCCTGAAACTGCAAAGAAGTTTCTGGTGGTGCGAATTTTGGCCTAACCTTTTTCTTAGCATGTTTTTTACCGGTAAATGCTTGGATAAGTTATGTTTTGTGTGCCAATTTATTCAACTTTCTACTATTTCGTCTCTTGGCTTTGATTCAGGGCCAAAATTCGCACCACTAGGAAAGGAGCTTAGTGGGCAGCTGAGCTGTTTTGAAAAGCCTTAATTTTTTCCTGACACTCCTGCACCTGGGCTTCGGTCAGCCGGTATGCCCTTACCTGAGTAATTGATAGGGTAAAACTTACCATGGCACCCAGGCTCAGCACTATTCCCAGGAGGAATCGGGTGTCGGTGGACTGGATTTTTAATCCCGAATCGAAGCCGGCAAAGTCCAGGAAGGATCCAATGAAAACAAGCGCAATGGCTTGGGTAAATTTGTACACAAAGGTCAATGCTCCAAAATACACCCCTTCAATTCGTTGCCCGCCCCGGGCTTCATCCAAATCCACCGTATCGGCAACCATGGAAAGGGGGAGGGTAAATAACGCACCAATACCTGCTCCCGTGCCAAGGGAGAAGGGCATGAAATACCAGGGATGGCCCGATGCATTTTCCATAAACAAGACCAGGGTGAAAAAATAGCATGCTCCCAGAAGGCTCAGGGTAAAACCCCATATTAATGCTCTTCTTTTTCCATAGCGAGAAGAAAGGTAGGCCCAGGCAGGTTGGCTCACAATAGCCAGGAAAAACTGTACCCCCACAATAAGGGCAATATCAGCACTGCCCAGTTTAAAGGTAAAGGTAAACACAATAAGGCCCATATTAGCTAACAAGGCGGAGGAAAGATTGCTGAACATATAGGCCAGCACGACTTTCCGAAAAGGTTGGTTTCTGTAGGTGCGTACCAACGATGCCCATAAATTTGCTGGCGCTTTATGGACAAATGCCTGGCTTCGTTTCCGAATTACCTCTACTGTTCCCAGGGTAGGGAAAATGCCAATGGCCCCAGTCAGGAGAATTATGACCGAGGATGCCAAAGCCATGGTTCCGTAGGCATGGGGGTTTAACTGACCGCTGGGAAATTCCGGGGTAGAGGGAAAAAACCAGTACAAACCGGCAACAGAAACAAATCCAAGGCCAAGCACAAAAAAAACCGATTTTACACCCTGAATAACCGTTCTTTCATTGTAGTCCAGAGACATCTCCGCTCCGAGGGCTGTATAAGGGGTTACATAAACAGTTAAAAAGGTCTTAAAAAGAAAGACCCAGAGTACCAACTGAGCCAGGGTTGTTTGCCAGTTCTGGGAAGGTTGAATATTCCATACGAAATAATTGGTTATACCGATTCCCAGAACTCCCAGTATCATGTAGGGATGCCTGCGGCCCAGGCCTTTGTGGGAGGTTTTATCAGAAATATAGCCCATAACCGGATCGGTTATGGCATCCCAGAAAATACTTGCACCCATAATCGTCCCAATGAGGGTGCCCGGTAAACCGAGTATGGCGGTGGAATAAAAAACCAAATAGGTTCCCAGAATTTGCATAGCCACGCCAGTGGCAAAATTTCCTGTTCCGTATGCAGTTTTTACAATAGGGTGAACCCTGGTAGCGATCATGTATGCTCCTGGAACAGGCTCATGTTTCAGATTTGTCCTGCTCGGCTTGAATTTTCTTTTCTTCCCGGATTACATCGAACATATTCGGCACTTTGTTATGGGAAGTACTGGAGGAGACCTGGGGTTCTCCGGGTCTACGTATGCGATTAATGACCATTTCATCCGGTTCCAGAATACGTATTTCCGAAAATGTACTGGTTTCTCCTTCATCGGAACATTCTTCTCTTGGCCAATTCCGGATCGATGCGAGTGTTGGATAAATATGTTCCATATCGGTAAATGATTCACAGATGCAATACCGGTAATACACATCACCCGAAAGCAAGAATTTTCGGATTGAAGCGTTTCTGGATTCCCCGGGATCTGTCTCTATGCGCAGTTCGTTTCTCAGCCCTCCATACCAGGCCTTGCCCATTTTTATAAGACGGGGTTTGCGGGATTGTTCGAGCCAGTACAGTTCCCAAATACCCGGTAAAGATGGTACCGATTGATTTATTCGGTGTTTATCTGCTGCTTCCATGGAAGACCACTGAAGTTCGTAATAGAGAACCGAGTTATGGAGTCTTTTTTTAATCCAATGACGTTTTGCATCCATCATAACATCAGATATTCCATGTCCTGACAATTAACGATGGCGCATGGTCAACAGCCGGACCGTGTTTTGGAGTTCATGAATTTGCTTTTTTTGTGCTGAAAGGATTTCAATGAACTCCTCCGCATCTGCCTGTGACCGGTCGTATGAACCCTTAGGTTGTATTTCCATAAGATCATTGGCTGCCTCAAGCCTCATGAGCTCGTAGGAATCCTTATACATGTCGGTAGCCAGCGGCATGGTTGGGAATTCAGGGGATTGGACGATTTTCTGAGCAACCCTGTCGATTTCCCTGCTCATTAAGGATTGGGGATTGGATGCTGTGGTGGGTTTGCGGCCCCGGTAGCTGGATGCCAGTTCATCTTCATATACAATACAACCCAAGGCATTCAGTTCCACATCGAGGTTCTTTCCGATGAGATCTCGAAGGCTTTCGGCTATGTTTAAATCATCCTGGGTGCGGACAAGATTAAGAACAAGGCTTGGTTGGAGGAGGTTCACGAATTGCTGAGCCTTGTCTGCAAGGCCGGGATTTTTGTGCCGCATGGTTTCTATGAGGTCTGCTACCTTGACTGGATTGCCTGGACGGCGTTCCTTTATTGATGCCCTT
>SKVS01000261.1 GCA_007129335.1 Spirochaetaceae bacterium | reverse complement strand
TTACCGCAAGGGTGTATTTGCTTGCAGACAACCAAAGCGGTCAGGGAGCAATTTCTGGAGTACAGGACTTTGCCCAAATGCTTAAAGACCGGGACATTCTCCATGGTTCTTTTGTGGATGCGACTGCCCGTGTCATTATTGAGGCAATTCGATTGGCAGCCCGGGCTGGGCAGCAGATCTACTTTCTGGTTGAAGAATGACCCGACTCAAACTTATCCTGAAAACCCTGCCCAACGGGGATATCCAACTGGTGTTTCCCCAGGCTTTCCGCCTGGGATTCGGTTTTATGGCCCTGGTTGTGGCCCTATCCATGGCAGTGAATGGAACAATTTCAATGGGCGGTATGTTCTTTACGGCCCTCTGCCTGGCAGGATCTGCCTACACGGAACAATGGGGGTTTTACCCATCGAAGAAAACATTCATCCATGTACGGGGAATTTGGCCTCTTGCCCGCCCGACGGTGTTTCCCATGGCTGACATAGAAAACCTAACCCTGCACCGGCATAGTATGCCCACAGGGGCCCGGTTTCAGGCCTTGAGTTTTGACACAAAAGACGAGGTCCGGGTCATTGTAGATACCCGGACCGATGACAAGCTTGAGCAATGGGCCTGGCAGATCAGTAAAACCTGCCAGATTGCTCTGGGATTCGAGGGCAATGGTTCAGACCTCCCGGAAGAAGAATCCCCAGACCCTCCGGGAGAATCTAAAAAACAGTAGTTGTTACTGAACCCGCACTACCCGCAGGCCCACATTTCCCCGGTATTCCGGTTTGCTTCCCTCGATTTGTATGTACAAACGGGAGCTCTGGGTGGTCAGTACGGCTGCAGGGCCGTCGTCTATGGGGGAATAGCCGCCGGTTATTCCGTACACCGATACGTATTCAGGCTCAAAATACACCCGTTCATCCACATAGGCTCCAGGCCTGTCCTCTGACATAACAAACCAAAGGGCCTGAATGGGCAACCCAATGGGTACCTCCACATCCCAGAAATCCGCATTGTATTCATCAATAACATAAATTTCATATTCCGCCCCGGGTTCAACATCGAATGCAAAAATTCTGACCTGGGTCGGAAGAAGAGGCTCAATAATCCACTGCCCCAGTTCCCCTTGCTCGCGAATCAGGGGACCATCCTGTACAAATCCCCCAGCTTCCAAAAGGGCAAATCCGTACCGGCCCGAAGAAGAATCTAAACCCCGAACCTTCACATAGGTTGTGGAACCTTCGGCTTCGAAAACCGCCCCAGCTGGCAAAACACCATCCACCGGGGTACGGGGAGTACCGGCACCATTCAGGTCCGGGAGAAAACGGGAATAAATATGGGTTGCATAGGGTGTTGATTGATCCGATTCGAACACCTGGAACAACAATTCGCTAATGACCAGATTCGGACGAATAGGATAGCCATTATCCCGGTTATTAAAAGAATCAATAAGATAAAGTTCGTACTCCACCCCGGGTTTTGTCTGGAATGCCAACAGCACTTCCTGGTTCTCCTGAAGCATGGCAGTCCGGAAACTCAAGGGTGAACCAATAGGCAGGGAGGGAACAATGCTATCCACAGAAAATGCAGCTCCATCGACCAAGGCTCCTCCTTCAATGCGGACAAAGATTCCCACATTTCCCAGGTAGGATGCCCGGTATCCCTCTACCTCTATCTGGAGCAGGGAATCTTCTGCTACCAGAATTCCTGCTGGTTCATCCGATTCAGGAGTAACACCCCAGCCCCCATCCATTACGGTATAAGAGTCGACGTATTCCTGGCCTGAACCGTCGAGCAGACGGAACGAAACAGCCCGGTTAATCCCGTCAGCAGACAAAACATCCTGATGGAAGGCCTGGTTATAGGAATCCACAACGAAAACCTCGTAGGTTGTTCCCTGTTGAACAGGCAGGGTAAATAAAAGCCGTTCGCTTTCACCCAAATACTGAATTTGTCCACCGGGAATTACCTGGCTGACCGCCTGTCCCCCTGCTGAAGCCTGTTGAGCTTCGACCCAGTCACGGCCCAGCACGGGCCCTGCAACTACCGCAAATACAATGACAGCGGTGGACACAAGAAAAAGAACCACCTGAAACTTCAATTGAACTTTTAGCCACTTCAGCCAGTCCAGTCGGGCAACCGCAAGAACTCCCATAAGAGCGCCGGAGGTAGGAACGATCATGTTGGTAAACCCATCACCCAACTGAAAGGCCAGAACCGAAACCTGCCGACTGACCCCGGCATACTGAGCCAGTGGCGCCATAAGGGGCATGGTCAGGGCGGCCTTCCCGCTGCCTGAGGGAACAAAAAAGTTGAATACCGACTGGAACATATACATAAACCAGGCAGACAGCACGGTGGGCAGCTGGCGTAGACCATTTCCCACATAGAACAAAATGGTATTCAGCACATTGGGCTGGGTGGCATCGGTGGGACTTGCACCCAGAGCAAGAATAATCAGAATTCCCCGGGCCATACCAACAATGAGGGCAGCACCAAGAAGGTCCGAGGCTCCTTGAACAAAGGAATCGGCCATTTTCCCGGGGGTAAAGTTTTCCAACTTAAATACTATGGCTGCTACTCCGGCAAGAAATCCCATAATGAAAAACTGGGTGGCAATTTCGGGAATGTAGTATTCCCAGGCAATAACTCCAACAGCTACCCAGACAATCCCCAGGGCAACAATGGCCAGCACCACAGCGTGCCCCAGAGTAAAAACAGAACTCCCACCGTTTCCAGCCAAAACATCGACCTTGGTTCCATCGGCATTACTGTTTGTGTTATTTGACTGATGGCGGAAATACCCGTCGCTTTCGTAACTAACCGAAAGTTGGGGATTCTTTTTAATACGCAGGGCGTACCACAGGGT
>SKVS01000125.1 GCA_007129335.1 Spirochaetaceae bacterium | reverse complement strand
TATCCGGTTCGCCAATCGTCCATTCTGTTTGCCCAAATACTGAAGTCCTTGGATATTCCCTTCAACCGGGTTTCGATTCAATCGTATCGACATCCTGGGAGAATACTTCAAATAATTGCCCTGGGTACGGGAAAAAGAGGTTTCCTTGCTGCTGCCAAGTATGGATTCTGTACCTTGTCCGGCCCCTGGGTGTTTCGCTTGAAAGACCGAATTGACCGGGCATTTATGAAAAAATTTAATACAGGGAGGATGGAGTGAATCTGTCTATTGAGCCTGGACTTGGGCTTGTACTTTCCTTCGGTTTTGTTTTTTTTGCCATGGGTCTGGCCAGTATCTTGCTCTGGCTCCGGGTGGTCGATACCAACGGAGCAAGAAAGACCATACACGTTCTTGTAGGACATTGGTGGTTTATTGCTATGGCCACCATGCCGGATCTGAGTTTTGCCATTATTGGTCCAGCGGTTTTTATTGTACTGAATTGGCTGGTTTATCATTTTCATATGGTACCAGCAATGGAAACGAAGGAATCGAATCTTGGTACGGTATATTTTCCAATCAGTTTGTTGATTTTGGTTCTGCTCACCTGGAACTCTCCTGAATATCGGTGGATTGGAGGATTGGGAATTATAGTACTATCCTGGGGGGATGCTGCAGCAGCTATTGTGGGTGAACGTTGGGGTAAATTCGGACCGTCCATACCCTGGGTAAATAAAACCTTATTGGGAACAGGAGCAATGGCAGGTGTTTCATTCCTGGTTATTTTGAGTATGATGGCCATTTTTCTGGGGCCATTGAACTGGCAGTTGATTGGTCTGGCGGGACTTGTTGCCCTTTTTGCAGCTGTTGTTGAAGCTGTTACCCCCTTTGGTATGGATAATCTAACGGTGCCCCTGTTGTCTGCTGGATTGCTGTGGGTGTTTGTCCAATGACCGGTCCCTTTTTTGAACTGAATGCTTTGGGTATTTTTCTCCGAATAGCCGGGGCTCTGGGAGCCAACATTCTTTTGGCAGGTGTAGCGTATCGGAAGAAATCCGTTTCCCCTTCCGGAGCCGTGGTTGGATTTATATTAGGCGCAGCTATTTTCCTTGCCGGTGGATTTTCCGGCTGGATTGTTCTTGGGGTATTCTTTGTTTCCTCCACCATCGTTGGAAAACTAACGGATAGCAGAAAACATCGATTAGCCCATATTCACGAAAAGGGGAGTACCAGAGATGGAATGCAGGCTTTTTCTAATGCAGGCCCTGCTGCCCTGTCGATGGTGGGCTACCTCCTTACCGGCCAGGGTGTTTTTCTGGTAGGTTTTCTGGGGTCCATGGCAACCGCCAACGGCGACACCTGGTCCAGTGAGTTGGGTGTTCTGAGTAAGAAAGACCCGGTATCCCTTCTTACCCTTCGCCGGGTTGTACCTGGTACCAGTGGCGCTGTTTCCCTCCTTGGATTTGTTGCATCGGCTCTCGGATCATTGCTCATTGTGGTGTCCGCCATAGGTTTGTATGTGTTCTATGGCGGTTTTACCCCTGGCACCATTGCTCTGGTTTTTGCCGGGGGGATTATAGGCGGTTTGTTTGATTCCCTCCTGGGAGCATTGCTTCAGGGACAGTATAAAGATTTGCGTGGAAATTATACTGAGAAGCCTGTGAGCCAGGGAACGAAGAACACCCTTGTCCGCGGTTTTCCTTGGATGAATAATGACCTGGTTAACCTCATATCGAACACCGGGGCAACTATTTTCGTCATGATTGTGCATTTGGTTGCATTATCTTTTGGTGGTTAATACCCCGTGAGTACCCGGATTCTCACAAGCTCTTTTTCCATGGAATGAATAATGACTGGTACCTGCAAGGTATCGCTGTATTGTTCTTCCAGATTTTGGGAAAGGGTTGCCATGTGGTGGAATCCCAGGTTCAGGCACGAACCCTTCAGTGCGTGGGCTACACTTCGTATTTCATCTGAATCCCGGTGCTCCACTGCTGTGCGGAGCATGCTAATTTGGGTAGGAACATTTTGGAAGAAAACCGTCAATAGTTCGTCGAATAAGTCCATATCGCCACTTATGCGGTGAAGCAAGAGATCCTTGTCGAAGTGCCTTGTGGTATCGCTTCGGGTTATAGGGATTTTCGATTGTTCACTGGGTCTTTCGGAGCTTCCGGTTTGAGTCTGCATACTCGAGGATTCCGTATTTGCCTTAAATGAGGAAAAGCGGGTTGAAAGGAATGTGTCAATAGATTGCTGGGTTACAGGTTTGGTAAGAAAATCGTCCATTCCGGCTTCAATACATCGACTCCGTTCTTCTGCCATTGCTCCTGCAGTTAAAGCAGCAATAATGGGTATATGGTCAGGGCTTTGTTGAGTCCGAATAATTTTAGTTGCTTCAAGTCCATCGAGTATGGGCATCTGTACATCCATAAGAATGAGGTCGGGGTGATACTCCCGCCAAAGATCCACTGCCTGTTTACCATTTTCAGCCTGGAGAATAACCCCGTTTACTGCTATCTGTTTTACTAACGTTGTGGTTAACAGCATATTGATTGGGTTGTCTTCTGCAATGAGAATGATGATGTCTTCGGTTAAGGTGCGGATTGTTCTGGATGCTGTGTCCATACTCCCATCGGTTGGTTTGATGTTTTCCGGATTCAATTGGGCAAGAATACCGTGTAGTGCCGTGAAGGTAACCGGTTTTTCCAGAAACTGTATGGGAGTATCGGCTTTTAGCCATCCGGGGAGTTTCATAGTTTCGTGTACCTTACCCAGGAAGACCCAATGGACAGGAATTCCTACCAGGCTGTGGAAGAATTTTTTCAGTATTCTCAGGCTATGCTGATCCTGGAAGTAATGCCAATCCACAAATAGAACATC
>SKVS01000375.1 GCA_007129335.1 Spirochaetaceae bacterium | reverse complement strand
TTCCCTGGCTTTAGTTTCATTATCGGTCAAATACGGAGGATTGGCAGTAATAATATGAAATTTCATTCCCTTGAAACGATTCAGCAAATCGCTTTCCCTAAAGGTAACCCTGCTGTTTACCAACCTTGCATTATTGGTTTCGGCTACTTCCAGGGCCTGTGAACTGATATCCGAACCCCATATTTTCCACTGGGGCTTTTGGCTGGCCAGGCTGATGGCAATACAGCCGCTGCCGGTACAACAATCCAGTACATGAATCTCATCCCGATTCTGGGGATTTTTGGGATTCATATCCAGACGGGGTTCTTCCCAGTCCTGAAGAACCTGTTCCACAAGAATCTCTGTATCGGGTCTTGGAATAAGCTCCCGGGGATCTACCAGAAATCGAAGGCCAAAGAATTCTTTTTCACCGGTAAGGTATGCTACAGGCACGCCACTGAGCCGTTTCTCCCAGAGGGATGAAAATCTGTCCTGGTCGTTAGTGCTAACCTGGTCGTTTAACCGGGATAATAATTGAGCGACCGTTAATCCCAATACATGGGCCAGGAGAATTCGGGCATCCAGGGAAGGGGTGTAATGTTGGGCAAGTATTGGAGTTGTGAACCCGGCAGTTGCCCCATTGAGGATAGTGCGGACGGTCGATGGGGGTAGATTCATGGGGAAGGCCTATACACCATCCTGCTTCAAAGCTTCTTCCCGGTCGGTTATTTTCAGGGCGTCAATTATTTCCTGAAGATCACCTTCCATGATTGAATCCAAACGATATAAGGTTAGGTTTATTCTATGGTCGGTCATCCGGTTTTGGGGGAAGTTGTAGGTTCTAATGCGTTCAGAGCGGTCTCCCGACCCGATCATGTTTTTCCGTAGAGCAGACATTTCAGCCTGGCGTTTTGCTTCTTCCTGTTCGTATAACCGGGCTTTTAATACCCTAAGAGCTTTGGCTTTATTCTTGTGCTGACTTTTCTCGTCCTGGCACGTGACCACCAAACCAGTTGGAAGGTGGGTAATGCGGACTGCCGAGTCGGTTGTGTTTACGCTTTGTCCCCCTGGACCGCTGGATCGGAACACATCGATACGAAGGTCTTTTTCTTCAATAGTAATATCGGTTTCGTCCGCCTCAGGCAGCACCGCCACGGTACAGGCAGAAGTATGAATACGGCCTCCGCTCTCGGTTGTAGGTACCCGTTGTACCCGGTGTCCACCCGATTCATACTTCAAGGTTCCAAATACCTCTTTACCGGTAATGGAAATAATTATTTCTTTAAAACCACCGACCTCGGATTCATTGACCGTAATAAGTTCAAACTTCCAGCCCCTGGTCTCACCATATCGGGTATACATTCGATACAGGTCTGCGGCAAAAAGGCTGGCTTCATCGCCGCCGGTACCCGCGCGGATTTCCATAATAATATTTTTTGCGTCCATAGGATCTTTGGGGATGAGCAAAACCTTGATTTCCCCTTCCAGACTTGCCCTCAGTACTTCCAGATTCTCTATTTCTTCCTTTGCCATAGCACGGATTTCCGGGTCAGATTCCTCCAGCATATGGTGGGACTCTTCCAGATTTTCCAGAACTTCCCGGTACTTCTTCGCAGCTGTAACAATCTCACCTAAATGGCTGTGTTCCTGCATTACTTCTTTGTAACGCCTGGGGTCCTTTGGGAGATTGGGATCCATAATCTTTTGCTCAAGGGCTTCATAGCGGCCTTGAATTTGTTCGAGTTTCTCTAGCATTATCTACCTCTACGGGGTCTCATGAATCCGAAGAGGCTGCCACAGGCTCCCCCAATAAGATGGGCAAACTGGCTTACCTGATCTTCGGTAAAGGCTTCAACCAATTCTCTGCTTATATACAGTACAATAATCAAAATAAAGGTAAGGGGAACTTCTCCCGATCGAAAATTAACCAGACTCGTGAGCATGATCATCATGAAAACAATACCGCTTCCTCCCAGCAGTCCGGTGGAAAGAAGCAGTACATTCAGCAAACCGGTAACAAGGGCCGTTACAATAATCATGAGAAAAAGGGTAACCGAACCGTATTTTTCTTCCAGAATTGGTCCAAGAAGGAGAATAAACGCAAGGTTTCCTATGAGATGATCCCATCCGGCATGTCCAATAACGTGACTGAATAAGCGTATCCAATCCAGAAAATTACCTGCATTCATGGTTGGTCCAATAGCAAAGAGGCCAAAGGTTATACCCGGTATGAGGGTTGCGTTCAGTAACAGGACTATTGCGGCAACGAGACTGAAGGTCAGGGTTACCGGGGCATTGTAGGAAATTCTCATATATCGAGCTCCACACTAACAGGGCAATGGTCAGATCCCAGAACCTGGGAATGTATAGCCGCATTTTTTACTTTTGGGCTGAAAGCTTGGTTTACACAGTTGTAATCTATACGCCACCCTATGTTCTTGCTTCGTGCGTTGAACCGGTAACTCCACCAGGAGTACTGCTTTGGTTGATCATTAAAAGTGCGAAAAGTATCTACATACCCCGACTCAATGAAATCCTCCATCCAGGATCGTTCCTCCGGCAGGTAACCGGGATTCTTTTCGTTGGCTTTGGGATTTTCCAAATCTATAGGTTTATGGGCTATATTATAATCACCGCAAATAAGGACATTTTTTCCTTGCTGAACCAAACCATCGGCCTGATTTTTCAAGGTGGTACAGAAATCGAGTTTATAATCTAACCGGGCACCTTCTGCCTGGGAATTAGGGAAGTAGCAGTTGAATACAATGAAGTCCGAATAATCTGCGACCAGTACCCTGCCTTCATTGTCAAACCGTTCTACCTGCATGATTTCCACCGAAAGGGGAGGGGTTTTAGAATAAATACTTACCCCACTATAGCCCTTTTTTT
>SKVS01000100.1 GCA_007129335.1 Spirochaetaceae bacterium | reverse complement strand
TTGCTCCAGTCCTCCAGGTTGTCCTGTATCATCGTGAAGACGAAAGGTCAGGGGAGTTTCCTCCTGGGTACGAATATGAACCGGCAGATTAACATATACACTCGTTCCAAATCCCGGGTTGGAGTTCAAATAGATCTGGCCTCCCAGCAGTTTTGTCAAGCGCTTGCACAGAGGCAGGCCGATTCCCGGGCCTCGGGTTTGCTTCTCATAGCGGTTGGATTCAAACCCCGGTCCCTGCCAAATATCCCGAAGAATTTCCTGGGGAATTCCTTGTCCTGTATCCCGTACTTCCAGGTCAATTTCACCCATAAAATCGGTCATGGGACGGTAGGTTGCTATTAAGTCTATTCTGCCTGTTTCCGTGTAGGTAATCGCGTTCATCAGCAGGTTGGACAGGATCTGACCCAGTCGGTCCATATCGGTGTCTATGAGCAGGTTGTTCCGAATGGTGCTCCTGCAATAGAGTTCCAGGCCTTTTGCCTTTGCCTGGGGTTGGAAGCGCATTCCCATATGGTCAATCAGGTCCTGAAACATGAAGGGCTTGTTCTTTATGGAGAGGGTACCATCCTCAATTGCGGTAAAATCAAGGGTATCGTCAATGAGACGAAGGGTGCTTTGGGCAGTTGTCCGCAAGGTCGGAAGCGGGTCGGTGTTGCTGATCTGTTGGGTTGGTTGGGTTTGTTGTCCTGCCTGGGGGCCGTGGCTCAGGTCCCCGAATATTCGTTCTTCTGCGGTTAGAGCTGCACCGGACTCTGCTGCTTCTGCCAGGTGAATAATGGAGGTAAGGGCGTTACGCAGCTCGTGGGAAAGGTTTGCCAGAAAAAGGTTTTTCAGGCGGTTTGCCTGGACAGCCTGATTCTGCGCCAGGATCAGGTCGTCTTCCAGGCTCTTTTTGGATGTTATATCGTACAGGGTCATGAATATCCAATTGGGATTGTGGGGTTGTTTGCTGCTCTCGATGCTGCACCAGAAACCGGTCCCCGTTCCCGAGGGTATAAAGAGTTCCTCAATTCGGTTTCGTCCCTGTTCGTCAACCATTTGAAGATGGCGTTGGAGAACCGCTCTGTCTTCCCTTTGAACCCATTGGCTGATAGGGGTTCCCAGAATATCAGCCTGGTTCCTGAGTTGGGCTCCCGGTCGGGTAAGAAGCTGCTGGGCTGGATCGTTTGCCAGGATGATGAGTCCCTCGTTATCCACCAGGAGGTAGGGTATGGGAGCAGCCTGGAAGAGTTGGGTGAACTGGCGGTTTCGGTCTTCCAGCTCCCGTTGTATGGCCTCCAGGGCCTCTTGTTGCAGCTCCAGTTCTCTTTCGTGGATTTTCAGCTCCACGACGAGTTTCTCCAGGTCGTTTGTCTGTGGCAATTTGAGGCTGGCTATTTCCTGTTCTGCCAGATCTCGAAAGCTCCGTCCGCTTGTACCATCCATGGCCTTAGTGTATCCGGGGGATTAGTTCCTATCCAGTAAAAAAGACAAAAAATCCTCATATTCGGTAAACACCGGTATATTTGGTTCTTCCTGCAGGATTGATTGGGGGGGACGAAAGAATGCACCCCGATCAGCTGTTTTGATCATACTCAAATCGTTATAACTGTCACCCGCAGCGGTTACGCTTAAGCCCATGGACTGGAACCCAAGTACGGCCATGCGTTTTCCATCGGGCTGACGCAGGCGAAAATCATCGAGGGTGCCTTTCTGGCCAATAATCAGGTCATTGCACAAGAGGGTGGGGCGGGATAATTTGGCCATGAGGGGGGATGCAAATTGTCTGAATGTGTCGGACAGTATTACCACCTGGGTTACTTCCCGTAGAGCTCCAAGAAAATCCTGGGCTCCTGGAAGGGGGTCCATAGACTCAATAACATCCTGAATATCTGCCAGGGTTAGTTGGTTCTCTTTTAGGATGCTGAGTCTTTGGGTCATGAGTTTCGAATAATCCGGTTCGTCCCTGGTGGTCCGCTCCAAATCCTTAATACCGGTCTTCTGTGCTAGACCCAGCCATATTTCAGGGACGAGTACCCCTTCCAAATCCAAGCAAATTAATTCCATGGCCCCTTATACCACAGGATCATCCCCCGGGGCTATACGGGAGGTCCCTTTATCAGCATTTTGCCAGCCTGCCCAGTGGGTAGAAATACCAAAACCTCCTCCAATAAGAACCAGCATTGCTGCAGGGTAGAATAGCAGGGGGGGAATTTCCTGGAAAATGAAGAAGGCAAGAATGGTTGCCCAGATAAACTGGGTTAATTGGGCAATGCTTACCACCTGGCTCGGCAAGTGTCGCATCCCGTTGTTCATGAGGGTATGGCCCAGCATGGTTGGTCCCAGGGCAAGCCCCGCTGCGTAGTACAATTCTGGAGGAAGAAGATAGGTCAGGGAGAAGGGGCCATCCAGAATCATTCCACCGATGAAACAGGTAATACTCCCCAGAAAGTAGACTCCCACCAAATAACTGAGCAGGGGCAGGTGGGAGGCACTTTTTCCCAGAATGAGATACGAGGCAAAGAGTACCATCGATAAGAGGGAAATCCCGTCTCCCAGGAGAAACTCCGGGTCAATTTGAATCGATCCAAAACTCAAGAGGACCATGCCCCCAACAGCCAGGAGGGATCCTATACCTTCCCGAAAACTGAGATAGTGGCGGTACAGGGTATAGGCAAGAACAGGCATAACCAGGGGAGTGAGATTTACAATGAGGCTTGCATTAGCTGCCAGGGTAAGACGGGCTCCGGTGTTCCAGGTAATGAAATGCAGACCAAGGAAAATACCCGGCAGAAGACTAGTTTTCAAAACTTCCCCCACACCGGGCAAGGGTGAAGAAGACCCTATATTCCGATGGTTACGGATTGCTGGTCCCAGGAAAATAAGGGCCGCCATGGCCAGTCGG
>SKVS01000404.1 GCA_007129335.1 Spirochaetaceae bacterium | reverse complement strand
CTGGCCTAACAGGTTCCGGTAGGCATTTTCATAGGCAAGAAACCTGTTTGCGTACCGGTCGACCTGTTCTGGTTCCGGATCGAAACGGTATTCCAAATGAACCAACTCGTTCACCCCTTCCTCAATACAGGAGAATTCTCCCAAGCCGATGAAGCCCTCGATGGCGCAGCCCAGTAATTCTGCATCCTGAATGCGGGGAATTTCTATGGTTCGGTTTATCATGTTCGCTTTCATTTGATTCCATAGGGGATTTTTCGCCTGTCCACCGCAAACCCGCAAGGTATCCACGGGACAACCACTCGCCTGGAGGGTTCCAATGACCTGGGATATAGTAAAACCAATCGATTCCAGAACAGCCCGTCCCATTTCTTCTGCTCCGTGCTCGGGGCAGAGGTTGGAGAATACAGCTGACTGAAATTCATACCGCTCTCCCCGATGGGTGGAAGGAAAGAAAAAAGGAAGATTATCCCATTCCTGAACCCGGTCGATTGATCCAATCATGGAACGGTAATCCAAGTGCTGCTGCCCACTGAAACGTCTGAACCATTCGAACATTCTTCCTGTACTGGATAGAATTCCCGCAACATTGTACAACCCGGGTATGGCATGGGGTAAGGTGCGTAATCCTGGATTCTCAATGGGTTCGCCACTGCAGTAATTGATTCCTTCACTGGTTCCTGCCCGGTCGCAGGCCATACCCGGTTGAATTACCCCTGATCCGGTCAGGCTCATCATAAAATCCGTACCGCCTGCAAAAACCGGTGTTCCTTTCTTCAGGCCGAAAGTTACTGACCCTTCTTGACTTACCCTTCCTAAGAGGGATGCTGGTTCAACATAGGGAGGAAAAAGTTCCAGGGAAAAGCCGTAGGCATCCAATTGTTGGGTGTCCCAAATGAAGGGAATAAAATTCTTGTGGGGGGTAATGGTAACCTTATTGCCTGTAAGTAAGTAAGACAGGTATTCCGGGCAGGACACAAAACTTCGGGTTTTTTCAAAATCCCTGGGCCTGTTGTGGGCATACCATCGGACCTTTGGTAAAAAGAAACTGACGTTCCCTTCCTCATACATTGCCCTGCCATCAATCCAGAGAAGAACCGGATCCAGGGGGGCATCGTGCTCGTCCAGGGGTACCAGAGTCGGACCATTACCGGAAAAAACTACCGCTGAGACAGGTTCAAGAGGCAAGAGGGCTAATGAGTTTTTCAGGGCCTGTACCCAAAGGCCGGTATTCCAGTTTTTCAGGTCTTTTTCTTCCCGGAGCATTGGCTCTCGGTGATACCAAAGGAGGACTCCCTGACGGTTAATGAGTCCAATTTTTAACGAAGAGGTTCCAAAGTCGGCTACAAGGATATTTGGTCCGTTAATCATTTGCCCATTGTAGCATACTTCCCCGGTGGTTGGTACAATGGCTCATGCTCGATGCTCACCTTCATGCCCATCACGATCCCCATGCTGATTACCCTCCCCATGGGACATATTTTAACTGCGCTATAGAACCGGAAGAAATTTCTGTAATGGGAGATTTAGTGCAGCGATTGCCAGGACTCATTAATTTCGGGGGTTTGCACCCTGTACAGTATTCCAAAAAATCGGAAGTCTTAGGTACTTCTGAGTCCCTCTTTAAAACGTCCCTTTCCCTTACGGATAATCTGGTAAAGGAAATCCGTAATAAAACCATTTGCGGCATTGGAGAAATAGGCCTGGATCGGAGACCTGCCTTTGCAAAAACCTTGCCGGAACAAATGGTTGTTTTTGAAAAGCAACTCATTATAGCCCAAGACTACCATTTACCTGTTGCAATACACTGTGTTCGTTCAATCGGTCATTGTATTAAGGTTTTGGAAAAAATAAAACCAAAGACTCCCCTGCTCTTACACGGATGGACAGGCCATCAGGAGACAGCAAAAAGTCTCTTAAGATTTCCTGTTTTTTTCGGTCTTGGACTGGGCAGCCAATGGACCAGGGAAAAATTTCTGGGCATGGTGAAGAGACTTCCCAGGGATCGTATTCTCCTGGAAACAGACTGGCCTTATACCAATGTCAGCTCTCAACTTCCCTATTCCCAGGTTCTGGAACTGATTTACCAGATTGCTGCCCAACACCTGGAAATTGACAAGGAAGAACTTGTATCTATAATACTGTCCAATGGAAAGGTTTTCACGGACTGCCCGGCTCATCGGGAATGATAAACAACAAACCCTGACTGGAAAACGGGTAACCCTGGTAGGACTCGGCGCGGTTGGCGGGTATGCTCTGGAGGCTCTGGCACGAAGCGGAGTTGGCAATTTTGTCCTTGTGGATTTTGACCGGGTTAATCTGACGAATATTAATCGTCAAATTCTTGCCCTGGATTCTACCATTGGATCCTACAAGGTAGACATTGCCCGAAAGAGAGTGCTCGATATAAATCCTGAAGCAAGGGTTGTTGCTATTCCGGCCTTTGCCCATTCAGAATTATTTGACTGGTTACTCGATTCAGGTCCCCGGTCGGTAGAAGTTCAGCACCTGGCTGTCCCACCGGTTCTGGAAAAAACCGATGTCCTTATAGATGCAATAGATTCCCTGAATCCAAAACTGGCCTTACTGGAATATGCATGGCATAAAGGCATTCCAACTTTTTCCAGTATGGGTGCAGCCATGCGTACGAATCCGGCTCTTCTGACCCACGGAGAACTCTTTGAAACCAAAGGATGTCCTTTAGCAAGAAGAATCCGCCAGAATCTCAGACGTCGGGGTGTGGGAGAGGGAATAAAGGCGGTTTATTCAACCGAAGAAGTCACGTTTGAGTATCGGCCTCCCGAAGAGGATGAGAGTCCCCAGGAAAGGGAAAGCGATAGGGGGCGGGAACGGAATGTCATTGGAAGCCTACCTACCCTTACGGGAATGTTTG
>SKVS01000406.1 GCA_007129335.1 Spirochaetaceae bacterium | reverse complement strand
GAGCAAGATTACTCGGAAGAGTCCAGGGTGTAGTTGTCCAGGCAAGGAAATAGGTTTGTGCGCCATCGGGAGTACCAGGATTATTTTCGATTGGTCCCTGGTTATCAGCCAACACCTTGAAACGTACCGTTATAGCTGGATCGTGGACCTCCTTATATCCTCCAAGGTTTACCTCAAAGTTTGAAAGAGGGGTTGCCAGGGCCGGACTATAGGGCAAAATGTAATGTCCTTCGTAGATTAAATCCTGTTCCCAAAGTGATTTGAAAACCCACCAAATGGATTCCATATAGTCCGGATCCATGGTTTTATAGTCGTTTTTAAAGTCTACCCAACGGCCCATGCGGGTAACCGTTTTTTCCCATTCATTGGTATACCGGAGCACAATACCCCGGCAGGCTTCATTAAAGTTCCCGACACCGTACTGCTCAATTTGGGTTTTTCCGGAAATTCCCAGTTCCTTTTCCATTTCATATTCAACAGGCAGACCGTGGCAGTCCCAACCAAATCGGCGAACTACCCGCTTACCCTTCATGGTCTGGTAACGGGGAATAATATCTTTAATGGTTCCCGGGACAAAGTGGCCAAAATGGGGCAGGCCGGTAGCAAAGGGGGGACCATCGTAGAATAAGTATTGCTCCTTGTCGGAGTGCTGATCGATGGACTTTTGAAAGGTTTTGTTTTTTTCCCAAAAAGCCAGGATTTGCTCTTCCATTTTTGGAAAGCTCACCCGGGGGTCAACCGGTTTATACAAGGGATCCTCCTTCATGAATTCGAGGTGTATAGTACCGATTCAGGGATTCAAAGGTCAACCGGAGGGTTTAGGTAAATCCTCATACTGGTAAAAAATCCAGAAAAAGAGCGTAAAGCGAAACCAGCTTTATTCTTTCTTCTCAGCCGGTTTCAAATTTGTACACCCCGCTCCACCGGGAAAGGTCGAATTCTCCATCCTCAACAGCATCCCTGAGTTCCCGCGCCCGGTCCATATAAAACAGAACCACCGGATCAGCAGACAAGGCAGTTTCGAGACTATGGGGTCCAATTTGACGGTAAATTTTTGCATAAAGACTGACAGCCCGGGAAAAATCCCCAGACTCATAAACCTTATACGCCAGTTCATACAGCGGCTGGGTTGTAGATTTTATCTCCTGCACCCATTCGGGATCGGATTCAAACACCTCGTAAATACTTACCGGATGTACCTTTCCCTTAACCTGCACCTTGTCAAGAAATCTGGTCTTTACAGGAACAGTCAAACGATTAAGAACATCCTGGCTTATTATGCACTGAACCTGGTAATGTTTAGTCAAACTTTCCAGCCGACTGGCCACATTCACCGTATCGCCTACTATGGTATAGTCCATTCGGGCCGCAGTACCGATGTTTCCCTGGATTACATCGCCCCAGGATACCCCGATTCCGATATCAATTCGGGGAAGTTCCTGGGAAAACCGCTCTCGATTCATGCTCTGAAGTTCTTTATTCATATCAATCATGGCAAGCAAGGCCTGATCTGCGTCGGCAAACTGGGCCATGACGCTATCGCCCATGAGTTTGTCTATTTCACCGCCCTGTTGGGTAATGAGGCCATTCATCCGGCCGAAAAAATCATTCAAAAAAGACACAATCTCTTCTGCACTCAAACGTTCTGATAGATTGGTGAATCCCCGAATATCACAGAAAAGCACCGCTACTTGTCTTTTCCGAGGCAGCCATTTTGTTGGATCATCTCCAGCAAGAGCTCGTTCGGAAAGGATTTTTTTTGTGTATACCTGGAGAATTTGACTTTGATGTCGGTTTGTCCGAAGTGCTTCGGCTGCTTCAAAATACCGCTCATTTGCCCGACTTATTCCCCGCTCCAGCTCCTGTAATGCCGAAAGAAACTCTTTCTTCCTGTTGGTTCTTCGTTGAAGTTTTTTTATGAACGGTGGATCCTTCCACCTCAATTGCAACACCGAACAAGGTGCGCCATATACTTCTCCCTGGGAGAAAACAAGGGAATTAGCCCAGTAAAAATCCTGGGTAATGAGCAAGGCTTCAGGACCCTCTCCAGTATATGAGGGATTGTACCGATAAGACAGGGAAGACTCAGATTTCACCGGTTCCAGAACCACAGGTCGGGCAAGTTCCTGTCCATTGATTTGTACTACCCCATCGACCACCTGATATTGCCAGGGAAGGTGACCGTAATAATTGGACACGAGGGTCTGAAGGGATATGCCAATAATCCTGTGTATTGTTTCACACTTGCGGGCTCCGTGTTTCAGGAGATTCGATAAAAAAATTCCTTCAGCGAGAAAGAGGGTTACCCCATCGCTCAGGGATCGATAAAACTCCTGATATTGGAGGGTAAAGTCTACCGACCCCCTCTTGTATCCTTGGGTGTGAGCAATGAAATACGAACTGAAACGATCCATATTCTTTTGCAAATCCCGAAAAACCATACTCGCAGAGCTCATTCGGTATAACAAAGCAAGATTACTGTTTGGGGAAAAACTAAATTGTTTTCCGATTTCGGTAAATTGTCTATGGGGAAGAAAGGTTGGACAACTTCTTATTATGTTCTTCTGGATTTGTAAATCATCAATAGGGTCGATCCACAGGTCGGTGTTCTGAATATAATCATAACCCACACTGACATTGGACAACAAACTCTCCACCGGAACTCCCAGCTCCATCTGGGCATACCGGACTAAAAAAGAGACACTTTCGCAACTAGTTCCAGGGATTTTGCGTAATTCTTCAGGAGACATATGGGGTCTGGCAAGATTTTGTTTCCACTGATTCATCGGTAATGCTTCCATTTGGACATTGAACAAAAACTCCTGCTAGTGAGGAAATTTCAAAATTATTCGAAATTTCCTTGCGCAATGTACGGGATATTTTTAACTTG
>SKVS01000235.1 GCA_007129335.1 Spirochaetaceae bacterium | reverse complement strand
TTGGTGGTATTGGGTATCTGCCAAGCTGGTGAGATACCCCACCGTTGCATCGAGGTAGTCTCCTTGACTGAATGCGTAATTTGCCTGGAGAACCCGTAGATGATTTGAGGTTGGGGTACAACTCCCAAGCAGAATAAGGAAAAAACCAACCAAAAGCAGAGTAACCCTGCCAGGAATTCCGAATGGAAGGTTACTTCGAAACAAGGTACCCATTACAAAACCCCCCTGATTTTTATAATCTTCAGTCCGAGGATTAACAAGAGAAAAATAAGAGCCAGGGAAGAAAACAGCCCGAATCGGGGAATGAGAATGAGCCGGAACCCTTCCGCACCTCTTGTTCCTTTCAGATTATGGATCCAATTGGTTGCCTGGAGAAAGGCTCCAGGTTCCTGGGAATCGATGTAAATTCCCGAACTGAGTTCTGCAGCTCTGATGAGGCGTTGGGAATCCAGCCGGGTAATGACTACCTCACCAGTTTGGGGATGGAGGAGCAGTCCATCTTCTGTGGGAATACCCGCACCTCCGGGAGTACCAAACCCCAGAGCGATTATTGGCATGCCGATTCGATTGTATCGGGGTGCAACCGCTTCGAGACTACCGGTGAGGGCCTCTCCGTCGCTCAGTAGTACAAGAACCCGATGCCGGTCAGAACCTTCGGGCATGAAACTCAGGGCTCTCAACAAAGCCCTTTCAATATCCGTTCCAGGGGCTGTAACAACCCCGGGAGAAAGGTACTGTAACCCGTATTCCATGGCAAACTGGTTTTCTGTAAGGGGAACCATTTGCACCGCGTCTCCCCGGAAAGCTATGAGGGAAAACCGGGCTTGGGAAAATTCCTGCATGATTCCAAGGATAAATTCTTTTGTACCATCCAACCGGGATTGTCCAATATCTTCAGCAAGCATACTCCGGGAAACATCCACCAGGAATATAATATCCAGGTCCCTCCGGTCCTCATCCACAGGCTGGTCGCCCCAATGAAATTCTGCCAGGCTGAAAATCATGGCCATGTAGAATAAAACCAGGAGCACCGTTTGTCCAAACCATTTTATGAAAAGCACCGTAGTCATAGACCGGGTATTCCACTGCCTCCCAAAGAGTACCAACTGTTTCCTTGCACGACGATACTGATAAAGATGCAAACCAACAAGGGGAACAAGCCCGATAAGGCCCCAGAGCATGTGCGGATACAAAATAATCATACCACCTCCTTGAGCAGGAGTTTTCTGAGGACAATATCTGCCATAATCAGAAGAAATCCCGCCAGGAGAAAAGCTCGATGAATTGGTTCCCGGTGCACCTGAATCCTGACCCGGGATTCAACCCGCTCCATACTGTCGATACCCAGGAAAATAGAATCCAGGGCTGCGGGAGTAGGAGCAGGAAAATGCTCTCCTCCGGTCATGGAAGCCAAAGCAGTCAAACCGTCGTGATCCACATAGCCCTGATAAAGGCCCCTGAAGCGCTGGGCGGTTACCGGATCGGTAAATTCGAGGGGAACCTGTTCGTTAGAACCAATTCCTATGGTATACATGCGAATACCCTGACCAGCCACCAGTCGCGCAGCCATCTGGGGAACTATTTCCCCGGCATTCTGTTCACCATCGGTTAAAAGTATCATGATCTTGTGGGGAGCAGTTCTGTGGGAAAGGTGCATTGCTCCCATGGCAATAGCGGTACCCAGAGCTGTTGCGTCCCCCATTTCACCAATACTAACCTGATCGAGACTTTCCAGAAGGAAATCATAATCCAGGGTAGGAGGAACCCGCAGGGCTGCCTGGGTTGCGTATACCACCAGACCAATGGGATCGTTTCTTCTCCGCTGAATGAAGCTCCTCACGGTCCTTACTGCACTGTCAAATCTTGACTGTCCCGGTACATCCTGGGCTGCCATGCTGGGACTGACATCCAGGACAATCATAATATCTACACCCCGGGTAAGATAAATTCTTTCCCTTTGGACAAGAACTGGTCCTGCCTGGGCAATAATGAGGAGAGAAAAACCAGCCCAGAAAGCCCCAGACAAAAATATGGATACAAAACGCTGGATGGTTATGACATTGGTAAATCCCGGTCCCCGCCAGTTCATGAAGGAAACCTGAATAGTGCTGCCCCGAGATGGCCAGAAATGGCGTAAATAAATAAGGAACGGAAGAAACAGGAGGAAAAGAAACCAGCCGGGGTTCTCAAAACTCAACATGCTCGTCTCCCTTTTTCTTTTTTCTGTTCTTTTCATCCCTTTGCTGCTTTTGCTGGAGATTTCGCTGTTGGGTTTCCACCTCGGTAAGAATTCGTTCCATTTGTTCCAGATGTGCCATTCGGGAAGTCATAGTCGATGGTTGATGGGCAAATTTAACCAGGTCGCCATGGCGGAAAAGCTCATTCAGGGTTTTTCGATCGGCTTCTTCAGGAACATACTTCTGGAAAACCGATCCTAATTCCTGGGTAGTCAAGGAAAAAGCAGAAATGGCAAAACGCCTGCTGAGGTATTCCCGAATTTCTTGAAGGAGAGCAATATAGAAATCCCTGCCCTGAATAGAGTCGGCTGAGTTGCGCAAGGTTTTCAGCTGACGCTGCATTCTTCTGAATGGTTTCCCATCCTTATACACCTGGTACAGCTTTTTGATACCCCGCAAAAGAGCCCGGAACACCAGATACCACAAGAGGGGCAAAAGAATGATCAGTCCTATTGCTGCAATAATGAAAACCTGTGTACCGGGAATGAGAACCTGTCCCCTGAGTCCTCGCACATCGATATCTGTGGATGGTAGGAGGCTGGTAACGAATATGCTGAGGTCTTCGAAAACCAAGGGACCAAGATTTAAGGGAGGCAGGGTCTTGGTGCCCGTTTCAAAGGCAGTAAACCGGATCCGCACCTCCCGGTCTAATACCCG
>SKVS01000202.1 GCA_007129335.1 Spirochaetaceae bacterium | reverse complement strand
AAGTGTTATGAATAGGTTCTTATGTTGTTTTGGTCCCCTGGGAACCAACGATCCCCGGTGCAAGGATTATCCTGCCCACGGATATCATCGGCGCTGTGCGGTTCAGCTGTTCGGTACTGCTCACGCTCCCCAGCTGAGTTTTTCCCTTGATGATATTGAACACATAGGGGTCCAGGTTGTGCGCAGTGCCATAACCATTCCGGGGGTTCAGCGGAAGCTGTCCCTGGACTGGCAGCACCCCGACCATCCACGGCCCAATGACCGGCTGACCATTGTCGGACTGTGGGGACGCTATATTCTGAAACCGCCGAATACCGAGTATTCCCAGCTTCCGGAGAACGAAGCCTTGCTCATGGAATTGTCCCGAACCCTGGGAATTCCCACAGCCCTAAGCGGCCTCATCCCCTTGGACAGCGGTGAACTTTGTTACCTGGTGAAGCGCTTCGACCGGAATCGGGATAATACCAAATTACCCATGGAGGATTTTGCCCAAATCAGCGGCCGGCTTACCGAGGACAAGTACAAGGGGAGTTACGATCAGGTAGCTAAACTCATGAACAGGTATTCTACCCAGCCGGGAATTGACGTTGTGCGGTTCTACGAGCTCTTACTCTATTGTTATCTGGTTGGAAATGGGGATATGCATCTGAAAAATTTTGCCTTGTATGCCCCGAATGATTGGGATCTGCAGCTGACCCCTGCCTTCGATTTGGTCTCCACCGCTTTGGTTATTCCTGAGGATAAGGACGAATGCGCCCTGACCCTGAACGGTAAAAAGCGAAAACTCCAGGTAGCTGACTGGCTGACCTTTGCTGAGCAGGCTGGGGTTGCACCCCGGGCAGCAGAAAAACTTATGCAGCGAATGGTCGGGTCCAGCACAAAAATCCAGCAGAAAATTGAACAGTCCCTGTTATCCGATGGACATAAACAAACCCTGTTCAATGTTGTACAGCAGCGGCTTAGGGTGCTGAAGGCATGAATTCATAAACCTGTAATAGAGTTGTAATACCTTCTTCGCCTCAGTGGAGTATCTTTATAAAAAAAGGAGGCAGAAATGAAATTATTGTTCCTGTTTATTCTTGCAATAGGAGCGGGGGTTCCGGGATTCTCTTACCCAATGCACGGTCGATCCAGAGCCATTACCGTTGAACCGGAAGTCATTGCCCTAACTCTTCCGGATGCTCTGGGGAAAACCCTGGCGGAGTTAACCCTGGAAGAGCATTTAGCTCTGGCATCTGGGTTGTCGGTGGAACGGCAAAAGCAATCCTATGTACGGTTCGCTGGTTTTTCTTCATTAATGGTTCCTGGATCCGGTCAGTTGATTACCGGAAATTTCGGAGAAGCTGCCCTTTTCATGGGACTGAATGTTCTGATTACCGGGGCTACTATTGTGGGGATTTATTCTTTTACTCCCCCTGAATTATGGGACTATTCCCTGACCTACGGTGAGCGGAAAACGGTATTTAAGGACTATAAACAGAACCTCACCGCTGAACAGGCGTTACCGGTTATCGGCATAATGGCAGGTGGACATATTCTGAACACCATTACCCGTCATTTTTCTGCCCGGCGAGCTGTTTCCCAGGCTGAGCAGAATATTGAAAATGGTGTGGTGAAATTTGAGCCTATGATTGCTGTTCCCGCCTCCGGTACCCTGTACTTCGGTGTTGGTATGAAAATGTACTAGAGCGGGTTGTTATCCGGTTTGCCAGCGGTACCCCATACCCCATACAGTGACAAGCTTTGCAGGGGATGCGGGGTCCCGCTCAATTTTTTCCCTGAGTCTGCGAATGTGCACCGTGACCGTTGACTGGTCGCCATAATGATTGTGACCCCAGAGCCGGTCGAACAGCTCTTCTTTGGAATAAACCCGGTCGGGGGAATGAATGAACAAATCCAAAAGCTCTATTTCTTTGGCAGTCAGATTAACCTCATCTCCCCGAATTTGCACCCGCTTTGCCACCGGATTAAAGCGAACCGGGCCATCGGTAATCCACGCTCCATCGGATTTTCTGGTTTGCTGAGTGTGGTTTTGATCATCCTCCTGATCTTGATCCTGCCGTTTCCCCGTGAGCCTGGTGTAGCGGTTGAGGTGACTTTTAATGCGGGCCGTTAGTTCAGCAGGGCTGAAGGGTTTGGTAATGTAATCATCCGCCCCGAGGCCGAGACCCCGTATTTTGTCGCTGTCCGAACCCAGAGCGGTAAGCAGAAGCACGGGAATATCCCTGGCCTGCCGGAGGTTCCGGAGTACAGAGAATCCATCCTGCCCGGGCAGCATTACATCCAGAAGAATGAGGTGCCAATGTTCTTCCAGGGCCGCCTGGAGTCCTTCCTCTCCGTTGGTACATACGCGAATTTCAAAGCCATCGGGCTTTAAGTAATCCATAAGCAGTTCTGCAAGGTCTTTTTCGTCTTCAATAATGAGGATTCTCTGGTTCATTCTATGGTTTGCTCCTGGAAAGTAAGGTGTATCATAAGCCCGCCCCGGGAATTTAGAGAACCATGAACCGAACCCCCCTGTGCTTCCATGAGGCCTGCAACAATGGCCAGACCGAGGCCCGACCCTCCCTTGCCCCGGGACCGATCTCCCTTTACCAGGGGTTCAAAAATCTGTGCCATATCCATGGGCTCGGGCATGGTGCCATTATCCTGTACCGTCAGTTGAAATCCCCCTTGGGTATGGCCGAGAGACCAGGTAATCATTATGGGGTCAGATCCACAGTGGCGAACCGAATTATCGGTCAGGTTGGTAAGTATTCTTTCCAGACTCGGTTCGTGAACCAGTATAGGACGCATCTGCCCAGGGTCATCTGGTTTTAGAGGATCAGCGGAAAAATCATGGGGATAATCAAGAGAATAATCCAGATTAAAATCGAGGGCAGGAAACGCTTCTTT
>SKVS01000076.1 GCA_007129335.1 Spirochaetaceae bacterium | reverse complement strand
TTATTAAAACCAAACCGGGGATTCAAAGTGCCAGCTCCTGTTTTGTTATGATTCATCCCGATGAAAAATGGGGACACAAGGGCCGGATGATTTTTGCGGACTGTGCAACAATACCGAATCCTACTGCTGAACAATTAGCCGAAATAGGCCTGGCAGCCGCAGAGAGCTGCCGGAGTTTTCTGGATACAGAACCCTCTATTGGACTTTTGAGTTACTCTACTAAGGGAAGCGGCTCGGGTCCCGAGGTAGACAAGGTCGTGCGGGCATTAGCAATTATGAAAGAAAAAGCCCCGAACCTTAATGTTGACGGTGAACTCCAGCTGGATGCAGCTATTGTCCAGTCCGTTGCAGACAAGAAAGCACCTGGAAGCCCCGTTGCAGGTAAAGCCAACACCCTCATATTCCCCGACCTGCAATCGGGAAACATCGGGTACAAGCTTACCCAAAGACTGGCCGGAGTTGAAGCAGTAGGCCCGGTTCTCCAGGGCTTTGCGAAGCCGGTGAGCGATTTAAGCCGGGGTTGCAGCATTGAAGATATTGTTAATGTAAGCGCCCTGACCATTACCCAGGCAGAATAGCTGTGAATATTGGACTTGTGGGCTACGGCCGCATGGGAAGACTTATTCATACTATGGCAGAACAAAGGGGTCACCGGATTACCCTTATTGTAGACCCCAATGCTCCGGATGCCCATGAACCCTGTATAACCCCCGCCCTCCTGTCCCGGGTGGAAGGAATTATTGAATTCAGCCTGCCCGAAGGACTTGAACATACTATGAGGGTATACTCCCAGGGCAGCCCAAAGGTTGTTCTGGGAACCACCGGATGGGACGAGGACAGGGAAAAAATTCTGAGCCTCTGGGATGTCGCTTCTCAGAAGGGAGCGCTTCTGTATGGGTCTAACTTCAGCGTCGGGGCGAACCTGCTTTTTCGCCTCGGAGCTATTGCAGCCAAAATGACCGCTGCCCTGCCTGAATATGACCTCATGATTCATGAATACCATCATAAACACAAAAAAGACAGTCCTTCGGGAACTGCCTTGACCCTTGCTCAGCAGGTACTGAATAATAATCCCCGAAAAACAAGCATAGTTTCCAATGCCCTGACCAACAGGGCAATTGATACCCAGGAACTTCATGTAAGCAGCACCAGGGGAGGTGCAATTCCCGGCACCCATACCCTGAGCCTGGACAGCGATGCAGACACCCTTTCTCTTACCCATACAGCGAGAAACCGGGAAGGATTTGCCCTGGGCTCCATCCTCGGACTGGAATGGCTCGCGGACAAAACCGGGATCTTTAGGACCGACGAATTCTTTACAACACTCTTCAAGGAGCAGGAAAAATGACCGGCGTATACACAGCCCTAGTAACCCCCTTCGATTCAGCAGGGACTATTGATGAAACATCCTTACGAAATCTGGTGGATTTTCAGATTTCCGGCCAGGTCCAGGGACTGGTACCCGTGGGAACAACCGGCGAGAGTCCAACGGTTAGCCACGAAGAAAACGTCAGAATTGTAGGCATAGTGGTAGAGCAGGCGGCAGGACGGGTTCCGGTAATTGCGGGCACGGGGAGCAACAGCACCAGCGAAGCAATAGACATGACCGGTCAAGCCAGGGAGCTGGGAGCATCAGCAAGCTTGCAGGTTGCACCTTACTACAACAAACCCAACCAGGAAGGGCTGTTCCGCCACTTCAGCACCATTGCTGATCAGATTGATCTACCCCTTATTGTGTATAATATACCCGGACGCAGCGGGGTTAATATTGAAACTGCCACCCTCATGGAGCTGGCAAAACACCCCAATATTATCGGGGTAAAGGAAGCCAGCGGCAACCTTGCTCAGATGATGGATGTTATACACCAAAGACCTACGGGTTTTTCCGTCCTCAGCGGGGATGACAATCTGGCATTTGCCCTCGCCTGCCTTGGGGGCGATGGGGTCATATCTGTAGCCAGCAATATCATTCCCCACCAGGTATCCCGGCTTATGAAACTGGTACAATCGGGCAACATCTCCGAGGCCCGGGAGCTTCATTATTCTCTGCTGCCCCTGTTCCGTGCAATGTTCCTCGATACCAATCCTATTCCGGTAAAATACTGCCTGAGCGCTATGGGCAAGGTATGCGATTCGTTCCGTCTACCTATGACCAGCCCCGGGGAGGAAGTAAAAGAAGCACTGAATCGGATGTTAGAGTCCTACCAACTCATGTAACTTCCCAAGGCAGGGGAAACACAGGGGTTAGGAATTTGTACTGAGTGTTTTTGAGTGTTTCCCGTCTCCCGGACCTATGCAGATTTTCCCACTGCCATGGCGAGCTGCACGAAGACCTCAGTGGGGAATTCTTCAGCCCTTCGGCTTAGATCCATGCCTACCTGCAGGGCTGCCAGCTGAATTTGGGACAAGGACAGAACAGAGCCCAAAGGTCCGGACGCACTTCGGGCACTCAGGGATTTATAATTATTCAACAGGGTCTTTCTCCGGGCGGCAAATGCTCCCCGGAGAATATGGGAAAAAATAACAGGATCGGGCAAAACCAGATCTCCGGATTTCTTGACAAGGCGTACTATGGAACTGGTAACTTGCGGAGGCGGATAGAACGACCCGGAATGGAGGTCACCGCAGAACTCAACTGTGTAGTAGGCCTGAGTGAGTACCGAGAAACTCGAAAAATCCTTACTTCCTGGAGTACTTACCATTCGCTTGACCACTTCTTTCTGAAGAGTAAAAACCATAGTCTGGGGAAGGAACTGCTTCTCCAGAAAATCCCCAATCATGACCGAGCCGGTGCTATAAGGCAGGTTACCTACCAGAGCATCGGGTACTCCAAAGGAGTCTCGCTGGGCAGGCCAGGTCTTCAGGGCATCTCCTTCAATAATCTCCAGCCCCTGGGGAAACTC
>SKVS01000158.1 GCA_007129335.1 Spirochaetaceae bacterium | reverse complement strand
ATTTTTAATTGGGATTTTTCTCGATGTTCGCAACCCCAGGGATTTTGCTGCTTCGAGGTTCCCAGTGAAGATACCCATACGAGCCTGGGTCCAGTGATTTTTCGCAATGTCTCCTAACTGTCGGTAAAATTCTTTGGCATCGTTTAATGACATACGCTGATCGAAGGGTGGATTAATGCAAATGAAAATAGGCAGGCTCTTTTTCCGGGCCCATGCCAAACCATCCTTGACAGCGGGATTTGCATGGAGGTATTCGAAGGCTTCAATTTCCCAGTGAATATGTTCAGGTGAGAGTCTTGCCCGCTGGGCATTCGCCCGGGCAGTAGGCACAAAATCTTTGCGGATATCCGAACCAATTATCTTACAGTCCGGTGGAAGGTCTGGGAAGGGATCGTTTTCCCCAATGATAGCTCGGTGGTTCCAACCGAAGGATTTCTTATCGGGCCAGCTGCCAAGAGAAAACCCCTGGGGTCGATACTGTTGGGGGAACTGTCCATTGGCCTGTAAGGCAGCCTCAATAGGTATGGTTCCACTGCCACACATGGGATCGATAAACAGTCCTTTTCCCTCCCAACCCAGAAAGGTTGGCAGTGCCGCTGCGATGAGTTCGTTCAAGGGTGCTTCGAAAGCCTGCTGTCTGTACCCATGATGACTCAGGGGAGTTCCGGCAGCATCCCGATAGAGAATTACCCGGGAATCCCTCATAAAAGCCACAAAGAGAATGTCGGGTTTTTTTGTGTCTACTTCCGGACGTTTCCCAGTTCTTTGGCGAAAGTAATCAACAATAGCATCCTTTATGGTCAGGGGCAAAAAGTGCGATGCTGCGAAACTTGATTTTCCAACCCCATCAACCCGGAAGCTCAGGGCATTTCCTAAATAACGAGACCAATCGTACCGGCTCAACCGGTTCTGCAACTCCCCGATGGTGCGATACTCTCCATCGATTATAGGTAAGAGAACCCGTAGAATGTAGCGAGTATTGGTTAGCAGAGCAGGCAGGGCGTAGGGATCGATTTCCGTATCGATTATGGCCGAAGCTTTTTGATGTATGGGCAGACCCATTTTCTCAAGTTCATTGGCTGCCAGATCTTCCAGACCGGGTATGGTTGTAACAGCAACAGGAATTGTTCGATTTTTTTGGTTTATTGGTGTGTTCTCTGACTTGTTCTCTGACTTTTTATCTAGCATATGGTTAAAACCTCGTCTGAAAAAGAAGTATGGTATAAACTCCGTATAGCCCCAACATGACCAATCCACTACCCCGCTTTAACTGAGGCCGAAACAACGCAAGGGAGAAAAAAACCAGGGAAACCAAAACCATGAATCCCATATCCATGGCAAATTCCCCAAGGTCAACAGAAATTGGCCGAATAACCGATGCAGTACCGAGAACCATGAGGCTGTTAAAAATATTACTCCCCACTACATTCCCCACACTGATATCAGCGTGTTTTTTTGCCATAGCTATAAAACTGGTAACCAATTCTGGAAGGCTTGTCCCAAAGGCTACAATGGTTATTCCAACTATTCGCTCACTGATACGGAACAGATTCAAAGCGAGCCAACTCGCCCCGGAAACAAGGGTATCTGCCCCCAGAGCCAACCCGCCGATACCAAGAATCACGAAACCCAAAAGTTTCACCCAGGATTCATGATCGGGTACTTCTTCAATTTCCCCAACATCCACCACCTCCAGGGCATGTTCGGGATCTTTTCGGGCAGCCTTGTACAATAACCAGATATAGAAAATCAGGAGGACTATGAGGATTACTCCCTCCAGTCGGTTTACCAGTCCAGGAACAAGGGAAAGGTTTTCTGGAGAGAAAGAGAGCATTACCCCAATCATTGCAGCAAAAGAAACGAACATTACCGGAATATCCCTTCGCTTTAAGCTGGCAGATATGGTTACCGGCATAAAGAGACAAATAATACCCAGAATAAGGGCAATATTAATGATATTCGAACCAACGATATTCCCTATAGCTACACCAGTACTTCCCCGAATGGAAGAAAGGCTGCTGACAAACAACTCCGGAGCGCTTGTGCCGAAAGCTACCACGGTCAGACCAATAATAATGGTTGGAATATGCAACCGCTTTGCAATTCCCGCAGCCCCACGAACAAGAAGGTTGCCTCCATAGTACAGAGCAAGGAGACCAAAGAGAATTTTTCCAAAAGCAATGAAGATTTCCATGGGGCTCTCTAGGTGTTTTTTGCGTTCAACAGTTTTTCAATTTGGCTTCTGTCGAGGATTCGCTCATCCTGGGTTTGAATTCTCCGGATTTCTATGGGATCTTCTATACCTTCCTGGCGGCAGTAATCCAAGGCCGCATAGACCGAGGGGAAATCATCGAGTGTTATGATTTCAAGGTTTTTTTTATACATAAGGGTGTAGTGTATTTCCTGAGGCATGTGGGTAGTATATTCCAGATTCGAAGGTCTTTCTACCAAATGTTATGATTTCCCGGGCATTCGCTGGAAAAGAAAAAACCCGTCTGAAAGAATTACTTTCAAACGGGTCTGGGATTCTGGGCGATGACGGACTTGAACCGCCGACATCCTGCTTGTAAGGCAGGCGCTCTACCAACTGAGCTAATCGCCCGAACACGAGAGGGAATGTATCATGGTAGAACAACCTGCGTCAAGCGGGTTTTTTAGTTTTTTCTGGCAAATTTCACCGCAGTACCCCAGCAGAGTACCTCCGCCGCACCCGACATTACAGCAGCGGATGAGTATCGGATGTTAATGACCCCATCTGCTCCAAGGTTCATAGCTTCCTCAACCATACGTTTCGTTGCAAGGGCTCTGGCATGATTCATCATCTCATTGTAACTGGTAAGTTCACCGCCCACCAAAGTCTTTAGGGAACTCAAAATATCCCGTCCAACATTTTTAGATTGAATGGTGCTTCCTTTCACCATTT
>SKVS01000295.1 GCA_007129335.1 Spirochaetaceae bacterium | reverse complement strand
CTTGCACTGCGCTGGATTGAACAATTTCAGCCAGGGCAGTGTAGTGAATGTCTTTTAACAGGTGCAGTTCGTCTTGAACCTGGAGTTCATCCCCATGGGATGCGGCGGTTCCTATTCGAATAAGGGTGTCGGTTACCCGGGCCATAGCGCTGGAGACAAGAACCGGGCTACGGTGCCGTTGCTCCCAGGTTATGTCCAGTACCTGGTGCATCAGTTGAGCGTTGCCGACGCTGGTACCGCCGAATTTGAGTACTATCATAGGGTCTTACAGGTAGCCCAGTTCAACCAGGGCTTCGGCATTCAGAATTGCTGCTCCGGCTGCACCGCGGACGGTGTTGTGTCCCAAAATGACCATTTTTATGTCGAACACCGGGCATTCCCGGATCCGGCCGACCATGGTTGCCATGCCTTTTTCCAGCCAGATGTCCCGGGCTGGTTGGGGCCGGTTTTTTTCATCCATGACGATGATTGGCTGTTTTGGGGCGAAGGGCAGGGCTTTATCCTGGGGCATGCCCTTGAAGTTTTTCAGTACGGTGCGAATTTGCTCAGGGGTTGCCTTGGTCTTGAGTTTGATTGACAGGGTTTCGGTGTGACCGTCGAAAACCGGTACCCGGTTGCATTGAGCGCTGACCTTGAAGTCTGCCGGTATGATTTTTCCGTCTTTGTATGTGCCCAGGATTTTCTGGGTTTCGGTTTCCAGTTTGTCTTCCTCATCGCCAATATAGGGTACCACGTTCCCCATTATGTCCATGCTGGGGACTCCCGGGTAGCCTGCTCCAGAGATGGCCTGCATGGTTGTAACTTGAACAGCTTCCAAGCCGAATTTCCGGTGAATGGGAGCAAGGGCCATTGCCAGGAACATAGTAGAACAGTTTGAGTTAGTTACGATTTTTCCCCTGGTTTTCTGGGTTTTTAAAATTTCAAAGTGTTCTGGATTGATTTCGGGGATTACCAGGGGTACATCAGCGTCCATTCGGTGGTTTTTGGAGTTGGAAATTACTATGTGTCCGTCAGCTGCAAACCGGCTTTCGGCTTCACCGGCAACGCTGGAGTCCAGGCCGGAAAAGAGTATGGGGCTTTCCAGTGTTTCATCCAGGGCTTTTACGATTTTTCCGGCGATGTCAGGGGGGATCGGGGTGTCCTGTTTCCAGCTGGCGGCCTCTGAGTAGGGCTTTCCTGCGGATCGGGGGCTTGCCACCAGTTCGTGGATATGGAAGTAGGGGTGGTTCTGTAAGAGAGTTATGAATTTTTGGCCAACCGTGCCGGTTGCGCCGAGTATGGCTACATTTATAGGTTCTTTGTTTGTCATGGGGGCCTCCTTGGGCTCATGGATACGGAATGTTGGGGAGTTCGGATTTACTCTATAGTGCGGTTTCGCCTGTGTCAATGTTGGGTTCCGGGTGTTCCTGAAGAGTTTTGCAGTTTTCCTGGTGGATTTTTGACTGGTTTCAGATCAGGTTTTTTTGGTGTGTGTCAAAATGAAACAGTGGGTATTTATGGCCCGGTTTGATTGTTGATTTTCGACACAACAGGCAGGGGGGTGAGGATTCAGAGGTGTGGCAAAGTGATGCATTTTTTCGAGCTTCAGCGAAGATGCTTCCCAGTTATAGTATAGAATGGGTACATTTTTATGACTTATAAATCATTATATTATAGGTAAATAGCACGAATATGAAACAAATATTGATATTTTTTATACGTGTTGGCACACCTTTTGCATATTTGTAGGTGTAATAAAAAAACAAGAAACCTTTAGGAGGTGTACCATGATGTTACAAAGAGTATTTCCAAAACGGGTCTACGACCCATGGGCAGACATGAGGAGTCTGCAGGATCAGATTAATCGGTTGTTCGATGTGGATGAACCGATGGTTCCCGGTTTGTTCGACCGGAATGTTTCTCCTGCTGTTGATGTAATAGAGGCAGCAGATCAAGTACAGGTTCTATGCGAGTTGCCGGGAATTGATCTTAAGGATCTGGATGTTTCGGTGACGGGAAACGTTCTTACCATCCGGGGAGAAAAAAAGATTGACCGGAAAGGTAAGGATAATGGTTCTTTCCGGCAGGAGATTTGGGAAGGCAGTTTCCAACGAACTCTGTCTCTTCCTGAGACCATTGACGGGGGTCAGGCTAATGCAGAAATGAGGGATGGGATTTTGTCCATTGTCATTCCCAAGCGGGAAGAAGCAAAACCCAAGCAAATTTCGGTGAAGATTAATGAGGGAAATGAAAGGAGGCTTGTTATGGATACTCGAACAACACAGAATACTACAATGCTTGCCTGCTGCGACATTCGGCGGGATGAAGAAAAAGTTTATGTGACCCTGGAAATGCCCGGGGTCGATAAGGATGGGTTGGATGTAAAAATTGAGGGGGATCACTTACTGGTCGAAGGCCGAAGGGTCCTCCCAGAAATTAGCGGAAAAGCCCTGTTGCGGGAAATCCGGCGCAGCGATTACCGCCATACCTTTACCCTGGATGAAACCATCGATCGGGACAAGGTTGACGCCCAGTTGAAAAACGGGGTGTTGAAACTGACCCTGGGAATACGGGAGGCTCAGAAACCCCGGAAGATTAGGGTGGTGAGCAGATAGTTCTTATTCCACGTTCAGCCGGGTTTATCCCGGCTTGTCTGGGAATGAATGAATTACCAGTGCGACATGATATTGTCAAACATTGGAAATCACGCCTGCGTGTGCTTTGGAAATGGCGTGTTCATATAGAGGAAAATCCCCTGGTCCGTTGGGCCCGGGGATTTTTTGGGGGGTAAGAATGTTACCAGGAGCACCCGTGCTTTGCCTATTGTGGGTAGGAATCAATTTCCAAAAACAATGCGGTTAGGTCATCCTGTTGGGGAATTCCTTTTCTAAATGAGTTGAAGATGTCCAGAAAACCGTCCTGGGGATCTTCATGGTGTTCCAGAATAGGCAGGAGTG
>SKVS01000297.1 GCA_007129335.1 Spirochaetaceae bacterium | reverse complement strand
CCGGAAGAGCAAAAACCGGTATGTTTCCAACATATAATACACCGGAATTTATGGACCATTCCCGGGGGGCGTACACAAATATTTCGGACGCCCGAATGGAAAATGCCGGGGGAGTCCAGACGCTTGAGGTTATAAATCCATCAGAGAGAACAACCAAATCGTCAGCACTTCTGATGATCAGCCGTCCGGAATAGACAAATGATTGCTCCCCCTGAGACGATCCGGTTGTACTGGTTTGGGTAGATGAACCATCAATAAACAAACCTGACCAGTCGGTTATGTCAAAGTACAGGTGTTCTCCAAGAAAGACTTCTTCCCGTTCACCGGATTTCAGACGGTACCAGACATCTCCCATTGCACTGAGAATATCCCTGTCCTCATTCAATACAATCATATTTGCCCGGATTTCATGGAGAGAATCATTCTCCCTATCGTAAAAAAAAACTCGAACATTCCCTGAGAGGGTTAGAACTTTCTGGGTATCGTCTGCAAGATTCTTTGTCATCCGTTGAAGACTCAGGGCCTCAGCAATTTCTATTTCTGCAGTACCAGTTTGCCCCAGAGGTGTGTCTATACCGTAATGACTGAGTAATTGCTGCTGGAGATTCCGTAAATTGCCCGAGGGCACAATACCTAATTGTTGCAGCCATAGAGCTAATTCAATATAGGTAGCTGTACGTATATCCTGTATGATGAGTTTTTCCTCAAGACCAATCATTTCCCGGAGGTCCGATTCGCCCGGAAAGGAAAATAGGGATTGAATGAGTAGAAATAATGCCAGACAGAGAGAAAAGCGTTTAGTGACTAACGATCTTCTCCAAACCTTTGTACCCATTAAGTCAGTACTTCCTTCAAAAACCGTCCGGTGTAGGATTCGGGAGTCGATGCGACAATTTCAGGTGTTCCCTGAACAACCAGATTACCCCCTTTATCTCCTCCCTCCGGGCCAAGGTCCACAATCCAATCAGCTTGTTTAATTACATCCAGGTTGTGTTCAATGAGGATAATGGTATTCCCCATATCTACCAATTGCTGAATTACCCGCATCAGTAAAATTACATCGGCAAAATGGAGTCCAGTAGTTGGTTCATCCATGATATACAGGGTTTTTCCTGTACTCCTTTTCGATAATTCCAGGGCAAGTTTTACCCTCTGGGCTTCACCCCCCGAAAGGGTAAGGGCCGATTGACCTAATTTAATATAACCCAGTCCTACTGCATTCAGGGTGTCCAGTTTTCTGAATACCGTAGGAATATTCTCGAAAAAGGCCAGGGCTTCTTCAATACTCATCTCCAGTACATCGTGAATACTCTTCCCTTTGTAACGTACTTCCAAGGTTTCCCGATTAAATCGCTTCCCCTTGCATACATCACACATAACGTATACATCGGGCAAAAAGTGCATCTCGATTTTGATAGTCCCCGCACCTTCACAGTTCTCACAACGCCCCCCCTTAACATTGAAGGAGAACCTGCCGGGTTGATATCCCCGGGCCTTCGATTCAGGCAGATTAGAGAAGAGATCCCGTATCGGGGTAAAAAGCCCCACATAGGTCGCTGGATTGGATCGGGGCGTTCTGCCGATAGGGCTCTGATCGATATTTATTATTTTATCGAAATCTTGAGCTCCCTCAATGGCATCGCATGCTCCTGTGGGCAAATGGGTCCTATGCAGTTTGTTTGCAATGTAAGGATAGAGAATATCGGACATCAGGGTAGATTTGCCCGAGCCGCTTACCCCGGTAATAACGGTAAGAGAACCCTGGGGAAAGGAAACATCGATGTTTTTCAGGTTGTGTTCCCGAGCACCAATGAGCTTTAACCAGCTTCCATTGCCTTCCCGGCGGTGTTCAGGCATGGGAAGTTGTAAAGTACCAGATAAATACTGGCCGGTTATACTTTCCGGTACCGCCATAACCTGCTCGAGGGTTCCGGCAGCGACAACTTCTCCCCCATGAATGCCCGCCCCTGGTCCCAGATCTACTATGTAGTCCGCTTCCCTGAGGGTTTGTTCATCGTGCTCTACAACAATGAGGGTATTACCAATATCCCGCAAATGCAAAAGGGTTTGAATGAGCTTTTGGTTATCCCGCTGATGCAACCCTATACTCGGTTCATCGAGGATGTATAAAACCCCAACCAGAGAAGATCCAATTTGGGTGGCCAAGCGTATTCGTTGGGCTTCGCCTCCCGACAGTGTAGCCGCCCCCCTGTCGAGGGTAAGATAATCAAGACCCACACTTTCCATAAAACCCAATCGATCGGTAATTTCCTTTACTATCTGGTGAGCAATAGCTTCCTGGGTATCGGTTAGAATTAAGGTTCTAAAGAAATCCAGGCTGTCTCGAACGCTCATTCCTGATACTTCATGGATTCCCTTTCCATTTACCAGTACGGAAAGAGACTCAGGACGCAATCGCTGTCCCTTGCAATCTGAACAAAGGTTCTGGGTCATTAATCCTTCAAACCAGTCTTTCATAGACTGGGAACTGGATTCTTTGTATCTCCTTTGCAGGTCCGCAAGGATTCCGTCAAACCGGGAGGAGTACTCGAATTTACCCGTTTGATCCTTGTTCACGTATGTGAAATCTATGGTCTCTTTTGTACCGTATAAGAGTATTTGCTGAATCTTTTCCGGGAGCTGTTCAAAAGGGGTGTCCAAGGAAAATCCGAAATGATCAGCAAGGGCCTGGAATTTACTGGTAGCCCACGCTGAGCTGGGTCTGAAACCTTCGAATGCACCCTGGTTAAAGGACTTGTCTTTTTGGGGAATAACCTTGTCAATATCAAAGTCCATCAGAACACCCAGACCGGAACAGGAAGGACAGGCCCCGAAGGGGCTGTTGAAAGAAAAAAGCCTTGGTTCGAGCTCAGGAAAACTTACACTGCTGTCCGGGTAAAAGTACTGTTCAGAAAAACTCTGTTCAAAGTCTTCTCCGT
>SKVS01000359.1 GCA_007129335.1 Spirochaetaceae bacterium | reverse complement strand
GGGAACATTCCCCGAACCTTCGGGATCAAAATCCCGGTACAGGTAAATTTTCTTCCGGTCTTCAGGCTGGGCCATTGCCTTCAGTTGCCGAACGTGTCCCTGATCCATTCCAAAAATGACATCGTACTTTTTCAGATCCTCAGGAGTTACCCGGGCAGCTCTGTGGGAAAAAGAGTATCCGTGTTGAGCTGCGGTTCTGCGCATGCGTCCATCGGCTTCTTCACCTACATGGTAACTGTCGGTTCCGCTGGATTCCACAAAAAACTGAAGACCCAGACCCTGTTCCTGAACCATTTGTTCAAAAACCCCATGGGCCAGGGGACTGCGGCAAATATTTCCGGTACAAACAAACATAACCTTAAAACGTTTTAGTTCCATGGGTAAATTGTGCAGAAATTATCGGGAAAAAGCAACCAAGACCAGGGCAAACGCAGGGCAATGTGCTCCTGAGGCAGTCCTAATTGCCCCTCGGGTTTGCCCTGGAAATCAGGAGCACGAGTCCCCGCTCAGGACTGGAAAGGGTCATACCCTGGCTGGTCCAGGCAATAGAAATCCGGTCAGCAGAGAGCGAGACCTGGGCATCCTGACCCTGGAGCTGGTCCACCCATTGAATGGTCTGAGTCCCCTGGTTCGTGAGGGAAAACTGCGTCAGCCAGGGAGTCAGGTCGAACAACAAGGGGGGATACGGTCCTGAAGCAAAGGAATACTGTTCCGGAGTAGTGCTATTACCGCCAGAAGTGCCTTCCGAGTCAGCCAGCCCGGGAATATCCCCAAAAGCTTCACTTCCTGACCAGGAGGAAAAAAGAGTGTAGACCTGGGTGTGCCGGCGAGAACGCTCCACAAAGACCGGCCCCTGGGCCCAATGGTCTTCATTGGGCTGGAACGAAAAAAGGCCAGGCTGGACTGCACCTACCCTGCCGCTGAGAACCATGTGAGACTCAGCAAATACCTGAAGGTCAAAGGGTTGGAACTGACCGGGCTGGGCAGAAATAACATGGAGTGCAAATACTATGAGTTGCCACCAGGTATACACTAGGGAATTACCTTTTTTACTACCGACAATAACTTGTCAGCGTCGAAGGGCTTCACAATCCAGCCGGTAGCACCGGCCTGCTTACCCTCTTCCATTTTAGATTGCTGGGCTTCGGTGGTTAACACAATAATGGGAAGAAACTTGTTTCCCGGATTCTCCCTGACCTTCCTGACCAGTCCGATGCCATCGAGGTTCGGCATGTTGACATCGGTAATTATGAGGTCGAACTTCTGAGCCTCAGCCTTGTTCACCCCATCCTGCCCATCTTCAGCCTGCACAACCCCGTAACCAGCCTGCTCAAGAGTAAAGGCAACACTTTGTCGTACCGCGCTTGAATCATCTACTACCAATATTGTCTTTGCCACTGTATCCTCCAAAGGGAATCATCCCTTCCAGTTTCCAACTACTAAGGCTTCGCGTCAAGTCCCAGTTTTTCTCCGAGTTTCTCAATGATTGCCTGGACAATCTCATTGGGATTCATTCGGCCTGCGTCAAGGACAAGGTCGACGAAATCAAAGGAATCATTATCGATACCGTAGAGATCGAGGTACCGCTGATGGTCCTCCCGATCCCTTTTCTCCGTATCCCGGAGCAACTGGTGAATATCTCCACCTTCCCGCTGATGTATTCTTTCCACCCTCGTCCTGGTATCAGCCTTCAGATATACCCTGAGGTCTGCCTGGGGATATACCCACACTGCAAGGCGGGAGCCGAGGACACAGCTTCCCTTTCGGGCAAGCTCGACCTGCTTTTCATCAACCTTACGGTCGAATGAATCATCTGTTTGAGCCAGCTCCAATAACTGTTGAAGGGTTATGCCCTCATCATGGGCAAGATTCCGGAACGTATAGTTTACCATGGTCAACCCCAGGGTCTGGGACAGGAGGCGGGTTACTGTGGTGTTTCCACACCCACTTTTTCCGGAAATAGCAATGACAACCATACGGTCTTGGACCTTTTCAAGGAATAGGGATTTGGGGTTCGGGGATTTCATGGTGCGGTCCTTTCGTGGGCGTGGAGATTCTTTCTTACGGGGATCATTACTCCAGATTCCGTAACTGTTCCCGAATATTTTCCAAGGCATCCTTCATAGCCACAACCTCCTGGGTTACCGGAACGAGGAAGGCTTTGGAGCCGATGGTGTTTATTTCCCGATTCAACTCCTGACTGAGGAAGTCCAGCTTTTTTCCTGCAGGCTCACCTGCCTGCAGGGTTTGCACAAAACTCCCTATGTGGGTTCGAATACGATGAAGTTCTTCGTTAATCGAATGCTTGACTACCAGGGCAGCTGCTTCGGTCAAAACTCTTTGCTCATCAATTTGGGATCCCAGAACTTCGGCAAATTTGCTCCGAACCCCTTCCACTATGGTCTTTTCAATAGTTTCTGCCAGGGTTTCAATGGTCCCGAGACCCGATTGAATTCTATTCACCTGAACCTGGATATCCGAAACAGTAGATGCCCCTTCTCTCACCCGTGCTGAATCAAATTGATCGTACGCAAGCTCCAGGGCCTGGAGCACCAGGGGTCTGACTCCTTCAGGATCTCTTTGGCGGTCGGTTCTGATAATACCCTCCAGGGAAAGCAGGTGCTCAAGACCCAGGGGTTTTCGGATACCTGCGAGTTTGCGTAAGTCCTGCAGGGTCTGGATGTACTGAGTTGCAAGCTCCCGGTCCAGGAAAGCCTGGGTTTGGGTAGCTAACTCCCTCACCCTCATATAAACCTCGACCCTTCCCCGCACAATCCTAGTTTTCAAAAAATCCCGAACATCGCTTTCCAGAATAGCAAGGCCTGGGGGCAGGGAAAGTTGGATGTCCAGATATCGGTTGTTGTATCCCTTTATTTCAAGACTAATTTGATACTGATCGTTCGAGCATTCGGAATACCCGAACCCAGTCATACTCTTCATGAAGCGCCT
>SKVS01000190.1 GCA_007129335.1 Spirochaetaceae bacterium | reverse complement strand
TCAAAGAAAATGAAAAAAAACTCCCATTCTTCCGAATTCTTTCTTGACAGCTTTTAAAAACTCGCTACTGTATGAATCAATGAAAACAGCAATGCTTCCAGTTCAAGTCCTCCTGCTAAACCTACAAGGGCTAGAACTATCTTCGGAGGCGGGGCTGTAGCCGAATGGCTGAACAATCAGCACAATACCAGGCCCGCCTACGGAGTTATGTCCTGAGGCGGGCCTTTTTTTCTGGAAAAAGCGGCCGGCCTCCCTGACCAGGGACCCTCCAGAAACGGGAAAAAGGAGTTTTTCAATGGCAAAATACCGACAATACAAGGCTATGGATATGCCAAGCCGACAGTGGCCTAACCGGGTACATACCAGTGCCCCCATTTGGTGCAGTGTAGACCTGAGAGATGGCAACCAGGCACTGGCAACCCCAATGAACGTAGATCAGAAACTCAGAATGTTTCATCTCCTCGTTCAGCTTGGCTTCAAGGAAATCGAAATAGGGTTTCCTTCTGCCAGTCAGATTGAATACGATTTTTTAAGGAAACTGATTGAGGAAAACCACATTCCAGATGATGTATGGGTCCAGGTTCTTACCCAAAGCCGGGATCACCTGATTCAAAAAACTTTCGAGAGTTTAAAAGGTGCCAAACGGGCAATCGTTCACCTGTATAACTCCACCAGCGAACAGCAAAGACGAATCACCTTTGGTAAATCCAAAGAAGAAATAAAGGCAATTGCCCTCGATGGTACCCAGCTGGTTATTGATCTGCTCCCTCAACTCCAGGGTACAGAGGTCATGTTCCAATACAGTCCCGAGAGTTTTACCGCAACTGAAATTGACTATGCCCTGGAGGTTTGCCAGGGTGTAAAGGATCTATGGAATCCGAAAAAACGAGGAACCATGATTCTTAACCTTCCCGCAACAGTGGAACTGTCCACCCCTAATATTTATGCCGACCAAATTGAATGGTTTTGTGAACATCTTCAAGGAAGGAACGAAGTAATTATTTCCCTCCACACACACAACGACCGGGGAACCGGCGTAGCAGCAACCGAATTAGGAATGCTCGCCGGTGCCGACAGGGTCGAAGGAACCCTCTTCGGAAACGGAGAGAGAACCGGCAATGTCGATATTATAACCCTGGGATTGAACCTGTTTACCCAGGGTATCCATCCTCACCTGGATTTCTCCAACCTCCCGAGAATTCGCCAGGTCTACGAAGAGTGCACCCTGATGGATGTCCATCCCCGACACCCCTACGGTGGAGAGCTGGTATTCACCGCGTTCTCCGGTAGCCACCAGGACGCAATTTCAAAAGGAATGGCCCTTGTTGAGCAGGAAGAAGCAAAAATTGCCGGACCAGCGGATCCAGGCAAGGAACGATGGGATCGGGCATTCTCGACCCTGACCCCTCTGTGGGATGTTCCCTACCTTCCTATTGACCCCAAAGATATCGGCAGAACCTATCAGGCAATTATCAGAATAAACAGTCAAAGCGGCAAAGGCGGGGTTGCCTATATTCTTGAACAGGAATACGGCATCAGAATTCCCCGGTCCATGCAGCCAGAATTAGGAACAATTACCAACAAGGTCAGTGATACTTTGGTGAGGGAACTGACAGCCGAGGAAATATTTGATATATTCCAAAAGGAATTTGTCAACCAGACCAGTCATTATGAATTGGTTTCCTATCATGTAAGTCGGGAAGAATCCCATAGGGTCCAATTTTCCGGGATTATACGGGTTGATGATTCCAGGGTAGAAGTAACGGGTTACGGAAACGGCCCAATTGATGCTTTTGTCCACGGACTTCAGGAAAGCTTCAATATTTCCGTAAGTGTAGCCGAATACACCGAACAGGCAATTGGAGCAGGGAGCGGCACAGAAGCTGCAGCCTTCATTTGTCTTCAGACACCCCAGGGAATTCGGGTGTGGGGAGTTGGCCAAGACACCGATACATCGGGGGCCAACTTCGCAGCAATTCTCTCCGGGGTAAACAGAGCAAGCGCAAGGGATATACCCCTGCAAGAGTAATGGTAACCCTTAGGGGAAACCGTGGTTTAAACGACAGAATACGAGTTTGAGCAGGCTTGGCACGCCTTTTTTCCAATACCCTTGCCTGCTACCCTGCCTTAGCAACGCACTTTCCGGGGCCTGGGTCCAGACTCAAAAGGAATTGAATGAAAAGAATCGTTTTAGCAAGCATTGTGCTTATTGGTATTGCAATAGTTGGCATCGGTATGTTTGCCGGCACCCTCTACTGGCAGTGGAATTTACCCCTTTCGGGCTTCAGTGAGCGGACATTCGAAATCCGCAGAGGGGAATCGGTCCGGACTATTGGTCAGCGGCTGGAAGCCGAAGGATTGATCAGCAGATCCCGGACATTCGAATTACTGGTACGGTTTCGGAATAACGCCCCGGATATAAAGGCCGGCTTGTTTCCTGTGGAACCAGGTGCGTCTCTCATGGATTTCCTGGATCTGGTTGTCGCCGGTAAAAGCATCCCCGATGATCTGACTGTTCGGATCATTGAAGGCTTGACGACCGATGAAGCCAGCCTTGCATTTGAGGAGGCTGGACTCTTCAGCGCTCAAGAGTTTCTTGATGCGGCTGTAATGGGACCCAATTATTCTGATATCCCTATACTCCGGGATCTTTCTCCTGGAGAAAGTCTAATCGGTTATCTTTTTCCCGATACCTACAGGTTCCGTCCAGGATCAACACCCGAACAGGTCGTCCGCCGAATTCTGGAAAATACCGAGCGCAGACTCGCGACTCTTGGAATACAGGGGCCAGATATTCAATTAGGAAGAATGGAGAATCTCCATCAAATTCTGACCTTTGCCAGTATTGTTCAGAAAGAAACACCCCAGGGAGATGAACATCTCATAGCTGGCGTATTTTTTAACCGCCTGCAGAACGGATGGCGATTTGAGTCCGATGCCACGGTAAACTTCATT
>SKVS01000197.1 GCA_007129335.1 Spirochaetaceae bacterium | reverse complement strand
AACAATGGCTCAAGGAAAACCGGGTACCATTCAAGGAATTCGACGTAAGCAAGGATCCCCGAAGAGCCGATGAAATGTTAAGAAGAACCGGACAAATGGGAGTTCCCGTGGTGGAAGTACACGGAAAGTTTATTGTGGGGTTCAACAAACCGGAAATTGAGAAGGCCCTGCGCAGATAATTCATTGCTGTGGCTCATGGAGGAAAATATGGACAAGGTAAGTGGTAAGTGGCGAAATAACATGGCCTTCGATTTGCAGCTGGATGAACTCACCATCCCCGTAGATTCGGATCCGGCCTTTGGGGGAAGTGGGTACGGCCCCCGGCCAAAGGACCTCATGTTAACCGCATTAGCAGGCTGTACCGGAATGGATGTAGTATCCATAATGGGTAAAATGAAAGTACCCTTTACGGGACTGCGTTTGGAAATTGCCGGAGAAAAAGCCGAAACTCATCCGAAGGTCTATACCAAGGTTCATGTTACATACGTTGTTAGTGGATCTGACCTTCCCAGGGAAAAGGTTCAACGGGCCGTTGACCTGTCGTTGAATGAGTATTGTGGGGTTGCTGCTACCCTGAAAAAAACTGCAGAGCTAACCCACGAAATTATCTTTGATTCATGAGGTTGATAGATTTAATTTGAGCCCATTCTTCTCCCATTTTTCTCCCATGGAAAATTGAGCCGGAGCCTGGGTCTGTATTCAAGGACTCAATGCTCCTTACCCAGGGATTGTTGCCGGTTCCACCACGATCCGGCAATACCAAAACTGACCCCCACGTTCAAGCTGGCCTTCTTTCCTGCCATAGGAATACTGATTCTGGGAACCTGGGAAAGAATATATTCAGGCAGTCCCAGCTCTTCTGACCCCAACAAAAAAAGAACCTTTTCCGGTGCTGCCCAATCCCAGAGATTCGTTCCACCCAGTTCCAGCGCAACAGGCTGGAGTCCTGTTTGTTCAGCATAGGCGAACAGGTTTTCCTCGGCCAGAACATCCCATGGAAGGTCTATGCTGGTCCCCATGCTCGAGCGATCCAGCCGAGAGTTGCCAGGTTGTGGGCAGAGGGGAGACAGAAGGATTTTCCTGCAACCAATGCCGTCGGCAGTGCGGAATATGCTGCCCACGTTGTAGGGAGATCGAATGTTATGGAGATAGACTTCTAAGGTTCCGGTTACAGGATAATCGGGGTTGCCTGAGTCGGTGCGCACGGGGGGAAAGAGATCCCATTCCAGATGTTCTTTACCCAGGAAGGTTCCCAGTTTGTGTCGTAATTGGTTGGTCAGTACAAGGTCACCGGGATTCTGGGCCAGCTCATGCAGGTATTCAGACCAGGCCGAGAAATGAGGAAGGCAGGCCGCAGCGTTCAGAATCTGTGGCCAGTACTGGGGGTCGAAGTGCTTGTCAGGCCGGGTCCCGGTATTGCGGATGTGCTGTTCTGCCAAATACAGGAGGCGAAGGAGTTTTCGCTGGGCTGCTGAGGGTTCGAGGGTGGAGAATTTTTTTGCCTGAATCATGGTTCAGATCCTGCCGGCCTAGAAGGCACTTTTAATTACTTCGTACAGGGAATCGGTGGTCAGCCTGAAGGGCAGGGTCTTGCTGGATGGCTGGGCATGGGCAAGGCTGGAGATTTCCCCTAACTCGCTTAACGATAGGTTCAGGTCTCTTAAACGTGCAGGAAGGTCCAGGGTTCCAATGATACGGCGAGCTGCTTTTGCAGCCGATTGGGCAACCGTTTCGGGATGTCTGCCGTGGACGTCCTCTCCCAGCCATTCTGCAATGCGGGCAAGCTTTACTGGTTGGTCTTTTATATACAGTTCCAGAATGTGGGGCAACATGACAGCTGAAACCCAGCTCTTAGGTACCTTCCGGGTGCTGTTGATAACCGAGGACAGGGCTCCCCCAACTCCCTGACTCGTCGATCCCAGTCCCATAGCAGAAAGAAGCCCAGCCTCAGAGGATTTGTTCCTGGCCATGGAATCTTCAGGATTCCGCATCATAAGGGTCAGGGCATCTCCTAAGAGCTGAATTGCCCGTTCCAGGTAGGTGTCTGACAGAAAATTAGCATGGTCTGACATATACCCTTCAATACTGGCCAGGAGGGTATCCAGAACAGCAACAGCAAAGTAGCGGGGTGAAAGGGAGTAGGTAAGGGCGGGATCCACAAGAATGGTGTGGAGTACCCCGGGAGGAATCGGAACAATCATGGGTAGAGAGCTTTCTGCGTCGGTAATAACTGCTTCATTACGAAAGAGGGTATGATTCCTGCACGATGTAGGTACTTCAATACAAACCGGGGCGGTCCCTGTGCGGCTTTTGCCCTTGTGGGCTGCAAGCCGGGCAGCAGAGAGAACCCTCATGCCCCCTAATCCTACAACAGCCTGGGGTTTGCTGACCCGAACAAGGTCGGCTGCTTCGTTGACCGCAACGGTGGAAACCGCAGGAGGAATGTCAGAAAAGACAATTGATTCTATTCCCCGTTCTTCCAGGGAGTGAATAGCAGCCTGCAGGTATTCTTCTACATGCATGGCTGATTCGGTTACAATGAGCGCTCTTGTTGCAACATCCGATACCACCGTTCCAAGTTTGGAAAAGGTATCCATTCCATAAATGACCCGTGTAGGAAATGACAAGTTCATGTCAGGCATTCAAGTACCACCTTATAAGAAGCTCCAGACATAGGAGGCAATTACAAAAGAAACTTTTGCAAGAGCCTCAGAGGTAACCTGCAACGGCAGGGAGCTTAACTCGTACAGACAGAACCCCCAGGCCACGGTGCAAGAATAGAAATAAAAAAGGGAGACCCTAGTCTCCCTTCTATTGTATATGATTTTCTGTCAAAAATTGAAGCGATTTCGTACATTCGATGAAATCCTTCGGGAAAGGGGAATTAAAGGCCGAATAAATCCATGATGCTGTCTGCTGTTTTGGACAAGACTACATCATCAATATAGTTGGGATCTTCCAGTTTTT
>SKVS01000229.1 GCA_007129335.1 Spirochaetaceae bacterium | reverse complement strand
GTCGGCAAGGGTTGCGTGTACGGGCTGGGCGGCCTTTCAATCCTGGGAATTGGTTTTTTGACCGCCTTCAACCCTCTGGCAACCCTCGGGCTGGGGCTGGTAACAGGATTGGGAGTAGGGTTTGGAACCCACAAGGGGTATCAGTGGCTTTACTCCTGGGGATTGAAAAAAGGAAAACAGGCCATGGAAATGCTGGCCCAGTCGGTTGCCATGGGATGCAAGGCCCTTTCCTGGAACTGATTTCCCGGTAACAATAACTATATACGGGTCCTTCCCCGCAATGATCTTGCCAGGGTCAGTCTGTCAGCGTATTCCAGGTCGCCACCCACCGGGAGCCCCAGAGCAAGACGGCTCACCGTCACATCCCGGTCTCCCATGAGTTGTTTTATGTACAGGGCTGTGGTATCCCCTTCCAGGGTTGGATTGGTAGCCAGAATCAGCTCCTGTACCTCCGAATCTCCTACCCGCTTAACCAGGGAAGAAAGATTTAAATCCTCGGGTCCCACCCCATCGAGAGGCGCAAGAACTCCATTGAGTACGTGGTAAACACCCTGGTATTCGTGGCTTGATTCCATAACCTCTACGTCCTGGGGCTGTTCTACCACACAAATTACCCTGTGGTCCCTGCGGGTATCAGAACAGATCTTACATACAGTTTGTTCGGTATAGGAACCACAGACCGAACAGGGTCTGATTTTTTCGCGCATTTCCGCCATGGCCCTGGAGAGACCCTGTACAAATGCTTCATCGGTTTTTAACAGGTGGTATGCCAAACGAACAGCGGTTTTTTTTCCGATACCCGGTAAACGGGAAAGGTATTGAATCAAGGTATCCAGGGCTGTCATGAAACCGATCCTACATGCCAAACATGCCCTTAAGGGGCAATCCCATGGAACCAACTTCCTGTGCAAGGGTTTCTTTCAGTTTAGCACTGGCGTCCCTGAACGCTGCAAGAATGAGATCCTCGAGCATTTCAATATCGTTAGGATCCACCGCTTCAGACTGTATTTTTACACCCTGGGCTTCACCGGTTCCATTAATAGTAACCGAGACCATATCCCCACCTGCTGTGCCGGTTATTCTCATGGCCGCGAGTTTTTCCTGACTTTCCTGCAAGGTCTGCTGGAGCTGACCCAGATTTTTCATAATATCCATTGGATTCATGGTAGTACCTCTTTGATCTTTACGGGTTTTTGTTCGCCCTATTCTTCTACAACCGTTCCTCGAAAAATGTCTTTCGCCATTTGTACCTGAGGGTCATTCGACCCTTCCTCTTCTGACTCGATTTTATCAACAAGAATCTGAATAGTGAGCCCGGGCATGAGTACCTGTTCCACAATCTGCCCGATTACCTTTACATTCTCCCTTACCATTTTTGCCGGCATGGCAGCGGGAAAATGAAGATTCAGGTCTGCCTTATCGAGCCTCCACAAATGGGCTTTTTCCAGGGCTGTAGCTACGGTAATATTTGTTTTCCGCAAGGCAGCGAGTACATCAGCTATATGGCTGTCGGTAATAATATCCGGACTTGTATCATCAGAAGAATCCGAAAAGTTTCCGGATGAGACATTGTTTTCAGGTAAGGGACTCTCGGGGTTTTGAGAAATTTCCTGGGGTTTCACCTGGGGTTTCACCTGGAGTTTCTCCGGATGATTTTCAACAGGAGCATCAGGAATATGCGTGGATTTGACTGCCTCAGGATCCTCTTTACTCGGAACCTGGCCTGCAGGTTTATTCTGACCAGATTGATTTCCTGCAATCTTTCTGGCAAATCCACCTTGCAGATCGACCTGATCTGCCACCGGTTCTGGTACATCCTTTGGTTCTTGGCGTGGTTTTGCAACGGGAGTGGGGACTCCTTTCGCATGGAGTTCCTGTAATTGTTTGACAACCTGACTTACCGGATGATACAGGTGAATCGAACAAGCCTTACTGATCCATACCTCTACATCGTACCGGGGATTCATGGTATAGCGAATATTGCGGTAAACCTGCAGCAATAATTCAATGAGCCTTTCCAGCTGATAATCTTTCAATCCATCGAGCACCCGGTGGGAAAACCGTTCGGGGCTGAATCCTAAAAGATTTTCCCTACGAATACCGTGCCGGAGAAGAAGAAGGCTTCGAAAATACTCACTCAGATCCTCAATAAATTGCTCAAGGGATATTCCCCCGGCTAATAGCTGGTCAAAGGCTTCCAGAGCTGCTCCGGTGTCGTGGTTAATGAGAAGTTCAGCAAAGTCATTGATTCTATCCAGACCCAATACTCCGAGCTTTTCCCGAATTTTCTCAAGGGTTATGGATTCTCCACTGAAACTGACCACCTGATCAAAGAGGGTATACCCATCGCGTAATGAGCCGGTAGCCTCTTTGGCAATCCAGGACAGGGCTTGCGTCTCGGCAGTAATTCCCAGCTCCATGCAAGCATCCCCGAGCAGGCGTACAATTTCTTCCTGGGGAATGAGACGAAAATGGAATTGCTGGCATCTGCTACGAATTGTTGCTGGAACCTTGTGAATTTCCGTAGTTGCAAATATAAAAATGATGTAGGGAGGGGGTTCTTCTATGGTTTTTAACAGGGCATTGAATGCGCTGTTGGAAAGCATGTGTACTTCATCAATAATATAAATCTTGTATCGGGATCCCTGGGGCGGAAAGAGTACTTCATCCTTAATGGTTCGTACATCGTTCACCGAAGTATTGCTTGCTCCGTCTATTTCAATGACGTCCATGCTGGTACCCCTGGCTATCTCTTCGCTCCCAGGATAATCATCGCAAAAATCGGCGGTTGGGCCACTGGGGCAGTTTAATGCCTTGGCCAGGATGCGGGCAGCTGAGGTTTTCCCTACTCCCCTGGGTCCCGAAAAAAGGTACGCATGGGCAATTCTTCCGGTTTTCAGTGAGTTGGTGAGACTGGATACCACAAATTCCTGCCCAACCATGTGGGCAAAATTCCGGGGTCGCTTTC